>JBIKTP010000181.1:0-5630 GCA_044348035.1 Burkholderiaceae bacterium | reverse complement strand
CCAAAAATGCGCGTACGCCCGAGCAGCCGGCAGCGCAGTGCATCGAGCTGATCGCCAAGCTGTACGCGGTGGAGGGCAATGCGCGCGAGCTGCGCATGGATGCACAGCAGCGCCTGGCCCACAGGCAGGCGCATAGCGTGCCGGTCACCAAGGCCATCGAAGCCTTGGTGTTGGCCCATCTGCACACCGTGGTGCCCGGCAGCGCGCTGGGCAAGGCCCTGCACTACTTCAGTTCGCAGTGGCCCAAGCTGATTCGCTACGTTCAAGACGGCCGCTATCCCATCGACAACAACCCCTGTGAAAATTCGATTCGTCCGTTTGTGGTCGGCCGCAAAGGCTGGCTCTTCAGTGATACGGTGGACGGCGCCAACGCCAGTGCCAACCTGTACTCGCTGGTGCAGACCTGCAAGGCCAACGGCATCGATCCCTACCGCTACCTGGCTGCGTTGTTCATCGCGCTGCCCAACGCCCAGAGCGCCGACGATTACGAGGCACTGATGCCTTGGCGCATCGCGCTGGCGGAGCGGTGACAGTCAACCCGGCGGCTGGCTGTCGCCAGCACGCCCCACCACGGCGCCAGGAAAAAATCAAGGGACGGGGTTCATAGACCGCTTACTGAGCAGCGCGATGAGCATGGGCATCTCTGTGTTCATCGAGCCGCTGACGTCCTGCGATAGGATCGCGCCCACACTCGGCTGGTTCGGGGCCTCAGACGCGCTGCCGGCAAAGGGGTAACTGCCGGATTCAGGCTCAGTTGGAGCAAGCCACAACGCGCGGCATGTCCGCGTAATTCTCGGCGCCGACCAGCCAGGCTGGCTCGCTCTTGATGCCGAAGAAATTCAGCTCGATCGTGATGCCGTCCGGGTCCTGGACGAACATCTGAAAGAGGCAGGACGCTGGCAGATAGCGCTTGCGCGCCGTAACGCCCATGGCCTGGAGTCGATCCTCGACAGACTGCGGGTCGGCGGCCAGGAAGGCGATGTGATCAACCACGCCAGAGTTGTCGGTTGCCGAGTCCGCGCGCGAGCCCAGATAGTAGAGCGCCGAGTTCTCAATGCCGTGCGGTCCCATGTGAACTTGGACCCTACCACCAACGCCCAGCCAGTAGCCGGGAAAGGGAAGGTCGGGCCTCGGCAGCACTTCGAATCCGAGCACGTCACAGTAAAAGCGTTTAGATCGATCGAGGTCACTGACACGTACGAAATAGTGGTCTAGTTCGGTAACAGGCATCGATATCTCCTCGCAGAAGGGGGCGATCGGAGCGTGCTAAGGACGCTGTGGCGTCGCTTGAGGCGGCGACCGCTCACCAGGAACAGGGGCAAGGCTGCCGCCGGGAATCCGCGCTCGGCCCGGCGGCGTGTCGAGCTCTGCACTGTTGGCGGTTTTCAAAATGCAACAACCTTCAGGCGCCAGCCCGCGCTGTCAACTCGGTTTCGGCAACGATCGCGCGAGCGATTCGGCCCTTTCCGATGCGCCGCCGGTCATCGTCGGCCCAGACATCGAACCAGTACAGCGGTCCCTGGGTCTCGACAAACCGCGCACTGCAGACCACGGCCGAACCGATCGCAGTTGGAGCGAGGTGTGCTACTTCGATGCGCGCACCCACCGACAACTCTCCCGGCTTGAGCAGTGGTGCCAGCAGTTGGGCACATGCGCGCTCCATGAACGCGATCATGAAAGGCGTGGCAAACATACTTGGCAACAACTCAGCTTCGCCGTCGGCCAGGGCGCGGGCTGTGAGCCCAGGTGTTACCACGCTGCGGATGCTCGCAATGGTTGCGATATCAGGTGAATTCATGGACCGGTCAAGGAAGCGGCCGCACCGGTCGTCGCGGAGCGGCTGCGTTTAGAAGGCTCTGCCGGCAGTGCAAGGAAGCCGGAGACAAGAAAAGTCACCAGGTTGCTGAACGGCTCATTCAACGGACGTTCGTCACCTCGGATGCCGGACAGCTGTTGCGCACGGCCAGTGCTGGCGCAAAGAGCCAGCATGGAGGCTACCATGAATGTGAAGCCGTCTGTGACCGATGGCCGCGGGACGCCTGGCAGCGAGCGCAAAAACTCTTCAATGTACTCCCGTGCGGTTGTGTCGTAGTGGCGGGTGATCACCTCGGTACCCATCCGCGAGTTCGCCAATCGCCCCATCAAGGCAGCGTAGTGTCGCCAACCCGCGTCGCCATGGCTTGCCGATTTGTAAAAAGGCTGCACATAGGCGCGGACGAGTTCGTCGAGCGGAATCGCCTTGCTGCCATGACGCTGACGCATCTCGGCAAGCACGCGCTGCCGCCATTCGGTCATCACCGCCGCACGACGGCGGATCACGGTATCGAAAAGCTCCTCCTTGGTCGGGTAGTGATACCCGATTGCTGCGGTTTGCAGCTCCGCGGAACGCGCCACATCGCGCAAGGACGTGCCGTTATAGCCGTTGTTGGCGAACAGTTCTTCGGCCACATCCAGAATGCGTTCCCGAGTCACGCCCGGATGGCGACCGGGGGGCCTGCCGACGCGTCTGGGCCTGGCCGCAGAGCGCTCGGGCAACGGCGCCATGTCTTGCATCTTTGGCAGTTTCAATGGATCGACACTGTGTAAATGGCGCGACTGCGCGGGTTCAAATGGCTACGCCAGCACGCCCCTTGAGCGCCAGCAGTTCGCGGGCTTCTGCCGGACTGGCAACAGTCAAGCCGAGATTTTCGATGATGCCACGGACGATTGCTACCTGTTGTGCGTTGCTGCGAGCCAGCCAACCAGGCCCGGCCCACAGCGAATCTTCCAGGCCAACCCGGACGTGTCCGCCCATCGCCGCCGACATTGCCGCCACCCGCATCTGCGACTTGCCGGCACCGAGCACCGACCACTGGTAATCTCTGCCGAACAATCGATCTGCGGTACGACGCATATGAGTCAGATCATCGCCATGTGCGCCGATACCGCCAAGCAGCCCGAATACCGTCTGCACGAAAAACGGTGGCTTGACCAGACCGCGATCGACAAAGTGCGCCAAGTTGTACAAGTGCGAGGTATCATAGCATTCGAACTCGAAGCGCGTGCCGCTCTCGCTACACGTGGTCAGAATCATTTCGATGTCGGCAAAGGTGTTCTTGAACACCAGATCGCGCGTGGCTTCGAGATGACCACGCTCCCAGTCGTGCTCGAAAGTCTTGAAGCGCGCCAGCATGGGAAAAAGACCAAGGTTCATCGAACCCATGTTCAGCGAAGCCACCTCTGGCTTGAACACCGCAGCCGGCTGCACTCGCTCTGTGGCCAGCATGTACGGGCTGCCGCCTGTGGTGAGGTTGATCACCGCGTCGCTGCGTTCGTGGATCTGTGGCAGGAAGCGCGCAAAGGCCTGCGGCGTCTGGTCGGGGCGACCGGTGGTGGGGTCGCGCGCGTGCAGGTGAAGGATCGCTGCGCCAGCCTGCGCAGCGGCCACAGCCTCGTCGGCGATCTGCTGTGGCGTGATCGGAAGGTGCGGCGACATCGACGGCGTATGGATCGCCCCCGTCACGGCACAAGTGATGATGACTTTTCGCGGCGGCGTCATCGCTGGCTCTACTTCCCGCTGGCGCGAATCATCGCCCGTAGCGTGGACGGTCGCACCGGGATCTGTTGCACCTTCACCCCATAGCGCTGCAGTGCATCGTCAATCGCACTGCTCAGCGCTGATGGTGCGCCCAACCGTCCGCCTTCACCACCACCCTTGACGCCGTACTCGGTATAGGGTGATGGCGTCTCTACATGGCCGATCTTCAGGTTGGCGGGCATCTCCCAAGCCGAAGGCATCGCGAATTCGGCAAAGTTCGGGTTCACGAACTGTCCCTGGTCGTCGTAGAGGAACTCCTCGCTCAGTGTCGTGCCGATGCCATTGGCTGTGCCGCCCAGCACCTGGCCTCCGAGGGTCTTGGGATTCATGATTGTGCCGTTGTCGTGCACTGCGGCATAGTCCAGGATCGCGACCTTACCGGTTGAGGGATCGACCTCCACCACCGCGATGTGGCAGATGTGACCCACCATCGGATAGAAAACGCCCAGATGCTTGCGCTCCGGGTGAGGCAAGGTGGAGATGGGATGGTCGTAGACTGCGGTTGTCTCCAGGCCGCTGTCGAACTCGGGCTTGTCGGGAAAGTTCAGGCGAAAGAAATTGGCCTGCATCGCGATGTCGCCAATGCTGATCTTGCGGTCGGTTCCCTTGACTGCCACGGCGCCGTCGCGCAACTCGAGGTCGCCCTCGGACGCTTCCAGCAGGTGGCCCGCCAGCCGCTTCAGCTTGGCCTGAATCTTGTGGCTGGCGCTCACACAAGCACCTGTGATCATTGCGGTGAAACGGCTGCCTTGCGGCCCCACGCCATTGAATCCTGCTTGCGTGTCGGAGTAGCTCACCACGATGTCCGATGGCGCAACGGTGAATTGCTCGGCCAGCACCTGCGTGACGATGGTCTCTGGGCTGTTGCCGATGAACACCGAGTGCAGCGTTGCAAAGATCTTGCCGACCGGATCGATGCGAAGCGAAATGCCTTCGGGGGTGCTGGTCAGCGTAAAGCCAGGTGTTGCCAGGTTGTTCAGCGACCACCATTCGGTCGGGCCGTAGACGCTGCGCTCCTGGCAGGTTGCGACGCCGACACCGACACAGCGGCCCTGCGCTCGCAGGTCGGCGGCTTTATTGCGCCAGGCCGCCAAGCCGATGAGCTCGGCCGCCTGCTTGTAGACCTGCTGGAAGTTGCCGCTGTCGTAGATGTTGCCAGTCGGGATCATGTATGGAAACTGATCCGGCTGGATCATGTTCTGCAGTCGAAGCTCGACCGGGTCCATGCGAAGCTCTTCGGCAGCGGCATCCACCAGGCGCTCCAGCACCCAGTTGGTGACCTCGGAGCCAAAGCCCCTGTAGGGCCCCTGCTGGCACTTGTTGGTGAGAGCAGCCCTCACGCGCATCCCGAATGACCCGATCCGATAGGGCCCCGTGACCTGCGCCATCGCATTTCCGTGTGTGCCGACCCCGAACTGCAGGTAGGCGCCATAGTCGTCGATGACATCGAAACGCAGCGACAGCATCGTCCCGTCTTTTGCGAGAGCAAGCTCAGCGTCGTAGAGCCGGTCGCTGCCGTGTGAGTCGGAGTTGGTGAAGTGCTCCAGCCGGTCTTCGATGTACTTCACCGGCTGCCCGGTCAGGCGCGCAAGGCCCGAGGTCAGGATGACGATCTTGTGGATGAACACCTTGGAGCCGAAACTGCCACCGGTCGCGATCGGCTGCATGCGCAGCACTGTCGGGGAAATGCGCAGTGAGCCGGCGATCACGAACGGGATGAAGTTCGAGAAGTTGGTGTTGCAGTGAATCGTGTATCCGCCGTCGACTATGCTGTACTCGCTGATACAACCGCAGGTCTCGATGGCCTGGGCGCTGCTTCGCTTCCAGCGCAACCGCCGCTTGATGATGTGGTCGGCGCGCGCGAAGTCCTCGTCCACCGGGCCGAACTTGAACGACTCGTCATGGGCCTTGTTGCCGGTTCGGTCGCCCGGGTGGATGACCGCGTCGCCGGTTGCCTCGAGTGACGCCTCGATGTCGACATTGGCTGGAAGAATCTCGTACTCCACCTCCACCAGGTCTGCTGCGTCCTCGGCGACGTAGCGGTCGACCGCCA
>JBIKTP010000180.1:0-5664 GCA_044348035.1 Burkholderiaceae bacterium | reverse complement strand
GCCAGAACTCAAGGACAAGATCCTGGCCAACATGTCCTCCCGTGCGGCGGAAACACTGCGCGAGGATCTGGAGTCGCGCGGTCCGATGCGCCTGTCGGAGGTTGAGGCCCAGCAGAAGGAGGTTCTGAAGATCGTGCGCAGATTGTCCGATGAAGGTCAGATTGCGCTGGGTGGAGCTGGCGATGACGCCATGATCTGATGCGCGCCTTGTCCCGTTTCATCCCCGGCGAAGAGATCGATAAGGTCTCGCAGTGGAATTTCAGTGCTGTTGATACTGACGCCTTGCTGCTGGCCGCCAAGGCCCACGATGAGCAGGAGACCGTGCGGCATGCCCGGGAAAAGGCGGTGCGTCAGGAGGCCTACGCCGAAGGTTTCGAGCAGGGTCGTGCCAGCGCCATGGCCGACGCCGACCAGCGGGTGCGCGACTATGTGCGGGGGCAGGGTGAAGAGGCAGCAAGCCGATTAGCCCGACTGATCGAGGCCGTCGAACAGGAACTGGGGGCGTCGCAACAGGTCATCGCGCACGGTGTCCTGGAGTTGGCCTGTGCCTTGGCCCGCCAGGTGTTGCGGCAGGAGTTGTCGGTCAATCCAAATGTGTTGCAGCCGGTGATCCGCGAGGCCTTGTCGGTGTTGTCGGCCGACAACAAAAGTGCCACCGTCCGCCTGAATCCGGTCGACGTGGAAGTGCTGCAGCAGGCGCTGGAGAAAGAGTTTTCCGGGACGTCGCTGGCGCTGGTGGCGGACGCATCAGTCAAACCGGGAGGGTGTGTCATCAAATCTGCTGATACGGTGCTGGATGGCACCCTGGATACTCGCTGGCGGCGGGCTGTCGCCAATCTGGGCTTGGCGATGCCTTGGGAAGAATGATGGTCCTCGAACAGCCGCTTGCCTGGCAGCATTATCTGGAGCGTGCCTGCACGAGGGTGCAGGTGGGCACCTCCCTGGAAGTGCGCGGAACTCTCACCAAACTGGCCGGTCTTGTGCTTGAGACTTCCGGCTTGCGGGTGCCAGTCGGCTCGCAGTGCCTCGTGGCGATGCCGACCCAGCAGCCTGTGCTGGCCGAAGTGGTCGGGTTTTCCGTGGACCGTGCTTTCCTGATGCCTGCAGGCGACGTGTACGGCCTCTCCAGTGGTGCCAGCGTGACGCCTGCGGCCGCCTACGTGCCGGTCCCCCGGCTGGGCGATCTGCCCCCGGACGACAGCGATCTGGGGGCTGGGCTGTTGCGCTTGCCACTGGGCAATGGCCTGCTGGGCCGTGTGGTCGATGCGCACGGCTGTCCGATCGATCGTAGGGGCCCAATCAGTCATGTCAGCGCCCTCCCGCTGGACCGCAGGCCGATCAACCCGATGGATCGTGCGCCGATCCGCGAGCCCTTGGATACCGGCGTGCGCGCGATCAATGCGTTGTTGACAGTGGGACGGGGTCAACGCATAGGCCTGTTTTCGGGCTCTGGTGTCGGCAAAAGTGTCCTGCTGGGAATGATGGCGCGTTACACCACTGCCGATGTCATTGTGGTCGGGCTGATTGGCGAGCGTGGGCGGGAGGTAAAGGAGTTCATCGAGGACATCCTGGGAGAGGAGGGTCGCGCCCGGTCCGTGGTGGTCGCGGCTACTGCCGATGCGCCGCCAATGCTGCGCATGCAGGGCGCCGCCTACGCGACCGCCGTGGCCGAAAGCTTTCGCGACCAGGGTCTCCATGTACTGCTGTTGATGGATTCGCTGACCCGCTATGCAATGGCGCAACGCGAGATCGCGCTGGCGATTGGCGAGCCGCCCGCAACGCGCGGGTATCCGCCATCCTGCTTTGCGAAATTGCCGCAGCTGGTTGAACGCAGCGGAAATGGTTTGCTCGGCGTTGGCTCGATCACGGCCTTCTACACGGTGTTGTCCGAGGGGGATGACCAGCAGGATCCGATTGCTGACGCAGCGCGTGCCATCCTGGACGGCCATATCGTGTTGTCGCGTTCGCTGGCGGAGGCCGGCCATTTTCCGGCCATCGATGTGGGGCAGTCCGCGTCTCGCTTGATGCACAACCTTGTCCCCCGTGCGCACCAGGATCTGGCGAGGAACTTCCGCAGCCTGAGCGCTGCCTTTGAACGCGGACGCGATCTGGTGCAGATCGGGGCCTATGTCAGCGGTTCGGATCCGACCCTGGACCAGGCGGTTCTGTTGCGCGCTCCCATGACCCGTTTCCTGCAGCAGGACATGCATGTCGGCTCGGCCATGGGAGAAAGTGTGCGCGCGCTGAAGTCTGCGCTTGAGGGGCACGCTCCGTGAGACGGGGTGCCCACGCTGCCAGGGGGTCCTCATGCCCCCACTGAGAGCGCTGGCGCTGGCCATTGATCAGGCAACGCAGCAACGCAATGATGCGGTCGCTGCATTTTTGAAATTGCAGATTGCCTGCCAGGGTGCACAAGACCAGATGGCCCAGTTGGAGGGTTATGCCAGGGAAACCGAGTCCCGCTGGGCGCTGGGCGCGCGCAGCACGGCCGACCTGGAGAGCGTGCAGCACTACGACCACTTCATGGCCCGCCTGCAACAGGCCGTGGGCATGCAACAGGGCGTTGTCGCTGAGCAACTTCAGGCGCTCGCGACGGCTCGCCAGCGATGGATGGCGGCAGAGATTCGCGCGGCGAGCCTGCAGCGCCTCCTTGACAAGCGGCGCGCCGAACTGGCACGCATCCAGAACAGGTTGGAACAGAAGCAGCTCGAAGAACTCTCGGCGTTGCTGTTCCGGCGGCTGCATGAAAACTCAGAAACCCCAGGGACGCCAGGACCATGACCATGACCATCACCATGACCATCGACCGAGTTCCGAACGCGACCGCGCCGCAGAATGAAAAACTTGGCCTGCCGTTTGCCCAGTCGTGTGCTCTAGGTGGGGAGGTCGACGCGAGCACGACCAGAAAGTCGGTTTTCTCCTCGGTGCTCAGCGCCATGACAGATGGCGGCGCCGACCCTGCCGACCTTCACGATACGGACATCCTGCTTGCGCCAGATGGCGCCCAGGCGCTCGCGCAGCCAACGCAAGACTCGGGGCTGGCTCCGGATTCCGCTGCAGTGTTGGCCCAGCTGATTGAATCCATTTGTCCCGAGGCGGCGGGCCTGGCGCAAGGTCAATCAGGCGAAGCCGGTACCGACCAGCCGGGCACCCAGCCCGACGCTGCGACCAATGCTGCCACAGGAATGCGGCGCCACGGGACCATCCCGACGCTCCCGGAGCCTGCCGAGGAGGGTGGCATCCAGGCGCCAGATGCGGGTTTCGTGTCCAGCCAGACGAAGTCGACGGTGATGGGAAGGCAGTTGCCGACAGGCTCGCAGAATACCCCATTGGTCGCGCCGCTTTTGGATGGTGCGATGGGGCGCGCCGGCGATGGCCAGCAGGGGGTGCAGGACGGGGCTGGCGCGATCCGCGCCGACTGGCGTGCAACGTCGGCAGTGATGGCGGAGCGCGCGGCATTCATGATGACTCCCTGGTCCGATTCAGCCAGTGGCGGATTTAGGGCCTTCGCGGCTCCGCGCGGGTCGGACCGGGCCAGCGGGCGCTCGATTTTTCTTCCGCTGGAGGGGGCGGCGCCAGGCAGTCCGGCATCGTCCAGTTATTCGACGACCGTGCTGGCGTCCGCTGCAGCACCCACGGCGACAGCCGAGACGCCCATGGCGCCCAGCGCTTCCAGCGAGGTTGCTCACAAGGTGCACTACTGGATTACGCGTGGTGTGCAGACGGCAGGGCTCCAACTCGATACGCTGAGCGGTAGCGCCTTGGACGTCAGCATCACCCTGCAGGGGAAGGAGGCACATGTCGAATTTCGCAGCGACCATCCGGAGGCCCGAAGGCTGCTTCAGGAGGCGATGCCTCAGCTGAGGGACTTGTTGCGCTCAGAGGGGTTGCAACTGGTTGGTGGCTTTGTCGGCTCGTCCGCTCAGGAAAAACAGGGTAATGCGCGACGGGACAGCCAATACCGGGAACCGGAGCGCGGCGGGGCGGTGAGCGTTTCCGCAGCCGATGCGGTGCGAACCGGTCAGGCCGGGGCGGCTTCGACCCATACTCTGGACGTGTTTGTCTGAGGCGGTGGCTTTCCGGGCGCCGGAATACCATGGGTTTCAGCCATTAATTGAGGCCTTCAAGCCCGCAGGATGCGGAATAATCGTGTCTGGACGGGCCAACCTGGGATGAAACGTGGCGAATAAACCTGCTGATGCTGCTCCGCCAAAGAGCAAGAAGCTCCTGATGATCGTCGGCGTGGTCGTGCTCGTTCTGGCCCTCGCCGGGGCGGGGGCCATTTATTTCATCAACAAGCAACGTGCTGCGGCGGATGATGGCGAGCAGGAAGCGGTGGCCCAGGTCGTCGAGGCCGGACCTCCCTCCTACCTGCCTCTCGACAGCATGGTCGTGAACCTGGCCGACCCGGGTGGCGAGAGGGTCGCGCAAATTGGCATCACGCTTGAGGTGATCGACGCCAAGTCCGTGGAAGAGGTCAAGAAGTACCTCCCCACGATACGCAGCGGAGTCCTTTTGCTGGTGTCGCAGCGCACTGCAGCGGAACTTTTGCAGATCGAGGGCAAAGAGAAGTTGGCCAAAGACATCCTGCGCGAGGCGGCACGGCCCTTTGGTGGCGGCGGTGAGGATGTCAAGGTGGGCGCAGCCGCAGAGACGGCTGCCAAGAAGCCGAAGACCACCAAACCGCCGGGGGCGAGCGAGCAAATGCCGGTGAAAGGCGTTTTGTTCTCGAGCTTCATCGTTCAGTGAAATCCTTGCAAGGGCGGTATGGCGCATGAGTGACTCGTTTCTTTCCCAGGAAGAAGTCGATGCCCTGCTGGGGGGGGGCAGCGGCGAGAGCCAGACGCCCGTCGAAGAGGCGGCGGAAGGTGCTGGGGTTCGCGCCTACGACATGTCGAGCCAGGAGCGCATCGTGCGCGGCCGCATGCCGACGATGGAAATCATCAATGAGCGATTTGCCCGCAACCTGCGACTGGGCATGTTCAATTTCATCCGGCGCTCACCCGAGGTGTCGATCAGCGGGGTTGCAGTGCAGCGGTTCGGCGCATTCCTGAGGGAACTGGCCGTGCCTACCAACTTCAATATCGTGTCGGTTCGTCCCTTGCGTGGCAATGGGCTCATAGTCTGTGAGCCAGCCCTGATATTCGGTGTGATCGATACGCTCTATGGGGGCAATGGCAAGTTCCAAACCCGTATCGAAGGAAGGAACTTTTCCGCGACCGAGAATCGGGTGATCATGCGGCTTGTCAACATGATCATCGAGGAGTACAAGAAAGCTTGGAAAGGGGTTTACCCCATCGAGCTGGGGTACCAGAGCTCCGAAATGCAGCCGCAATTCGCGAGCATCGCAACGCCGAGCGAGATCGTGGTCTCGAGCTCTTTTCAGCTCGAAATCGGTGATATTTCCGGGTCGATCCATTTCTGTATTCCGTATTCGACGCTGGAGCCGATTCGCGACGTGCTGTACGCGTCGACCCAGGGTGACTCCATGGAGGTCGATCGGCGTTGGGTGAGCCTGCTCACGCGCGAAGTAGAGGCCGTCGAAGTGACGGTAGTGGCAGAGTTGGCCAAGACCCGGACAACCGTAGAGCAACTGCTGGAGATGAAGCCTGGCGACTTCATCGAGCTGGATCGCCAGACCAGCATCCAGGCTACGGTGGACGG
>JBIKTP010000179.1:0-5667 GCA_044348035.1 Burkholderiaceae bacterium | reverse complement strand
GGGATCGACGGGCCCGACGTAGTAGATGGTCCGGTTGGTGAAGTCTACGGGCAGCGACTCACCTTTTGCGAGCATGTCCTGGATGCGCTTGTGCGCGGCATCGCGGCCGGTCAGCATCTTGCCGCTGAGCAGCAGAGTGTCACCAGCCTTCCAGCTCGCGATCTCCGCGCGGCTGAGGGTGTTCAGGTCGACCTTGCGGCTTTTCTGGTAGTCGGGCGCCCAGTGCACCTCTGGCCACAGGCTGAGTGAGGGAGGATCCATGTAGACGGCGCCGCTGCCATCCATCACGAAGTGGGCGTGCCGTGTGGCGGCACAGTTGGGAATCATGGCCACGGGCTTGCCTGCCGCATGGGTCGGGTACATGTTGATCTTGACGTCCAGCACCGTCGTGAGCCCGCCAAGTCCCTGCGCGCCGATACCCAGCGCGTTGACCTTTTCGTACAGCTCGATGCGCAGTTCCTCGAGCTTGTTCTTCGGCCCCCGCTGCAGCAGCTCGTACATGTCGATATCCTCCATGAGCGCCTGCTTGGCCATCAGCACGGCCTTCTCGGCTGTACCACCGATGCCGATTCCCAGCATGCCAGGCGGGCACCAGCCGGCGCCCATCGTGGGGACGGTCTTGAGCACCCAGTCGACGACCGAGTCCGAGGGATTGAGCATCACCAGCTTGGACTTGTTTTCAGAGCCGCCGCCCTTGGCTGCCACAGTGATGTCGAGCTTGTTGCCGGCGACGATCTCCACATGGATCACCGCCGGCGTGTTGTCCCTGGTGTTCTTGCGCTCGAACTGGGGGTCGGCCACGATCGAGGCGCGCAAGGTGTTGTCCGGGTGGTTGTAGCCCTGCCGGACACCTTCGTTGATGGCGTCTTCCAGCGTGCCGGAGAATCCCTCGAACCTGACGTCCATTCCGACCTTCATGAACACGTTGACGATGCCTGTGTCCTGGCAGATGGGCCGGTGTCCCTCCGCGCTCATCCGGGAATTGGTCAGGATCTGCGCGATCGCGTCTTTGGCGGCCGGGCTCTGTTCGCGTTCGTAGGCGCGTGCCAGATGCGCGATGTAGTCTGCGGGATGGTAGTAGCTGATGAATTGCAGCGAGGCGGCAATGGATTCGATCAGATCGCTTTGGCGTATGGTGGTGCTTGACATGGTGCTTGACATGGTGCTTCTCGGAGTGGAAATCATCAGTGCTGGCGTTCCGACGAGCCGGCACCGTTGTGGGCCATGAGGCGGTCGGTGTAGGCGATGGCCAGTGCCGACAGCAGAAACACGACATGGATGATGGTCTGCCACATCAGCACCTTCACGTCGTAGTTGGCGGCGTTGATGAAGGTCTTGAGCAGGTGGATGGATGAAATGCCGATGATCGCAGTGGCCAGCTTGACCTTCAATACCGACGCATTGACATGGCTGAGCCATTCTGGCTGGTCCGGGTGTTCTTCAAGGTTCATGCGGCTGACGAATGTTTCGTAACCCCCGACGATCACCATGATGAGCAGGTTGGAGATCATCACGACGTCGATCAGCGCGAGCACGACCAGCATGATGATGGTTTCGTTGAGCGCCGTGACCTGGATATCGGCCTTGTACCCGATGCTGGTGACCAGTGCCTGCAATGCTGTCTGGCTGCCGAATACCGCCTCCAGCAGATGCACCAGTTCGACCCAGAAGTGGTAGACATACACGGTTTGCGCGGCGATCAATCCCAGATACAGTGGCAATTGCAGCCAGCGGCTCGAAAAGATGAAGGCCGACATGGGGCCCAGTTTGCGGATGGGGCTCGGTTGTTGTTCGTTCATGTTTTGCCAGGGCTGGGGCCGGAGTACGGCAATAATTGTAGGTGGCGCAAGCGGCTGCCCGTCACGTCAGTGCCTTGTAAGTGGTCAGGCGGACAGTGCGGGTGAGTGAGAGTTTTTGTCCAACCAAGTTGAGGAGACGGGTCGATGAGCGCAATTGAGTCAGTCCTGGTCGAGAACCGCGTTTTTCCGCCTGCCCAGGCGACGGTTCAGGCAGCACGCATCTCCGGAATGCAGGCCTATGAGGCACTCTGTGCCGAGGCGGGTTCCGATTTCGAGGGCTTCTGGGCCCGCCTGGCCCGCAGCAATGTGGTCTGGAGCAAGCCCTTCACGCGCACACTCGATGAGTCCAATGCGCCGTTCTACCGATGGTTTGACGACGGTGAACTGAACGCCAGCGCCAATTGTCTCGACAAGCATATGGGCACGCCGGTCGAGAACAAGACGGCCGTGATCTTCGAGTCCGACGACGGCAACGTGACCCGTACCAGTTACCGCGAGTTGCTCGCCAAGGTGAGCCAGTTTGCCAACGCCCTGAAGGCCGAGGGGATCCGCAAGGGTGACCGGGTTCTGATTTACATGCCGATGACGCTGGAGGGGGTGATCGCGATGCAGGCCTGTGCCCGCATCGGCGCGACGCACAGCGTGGTTTTCGGCGGCTTCTCCGCCAAGGCCCTTCAGGAGCGCATCATCGATGCCGGTGCCGTGGCGGTGATCACCGCCAATTTCCAGATGCGTGGCGGGCGTGAGCTTCCGCTCAAGGCGATCGTCGACGAAGGTCTGGCGATGGGCGGCTGCGAGTCGATCCGCACGGTGTTTGTCTACCAGCGGACCAACAGTGTCTGCAACATGGTGCCCGGGCGTGACAAGACGTTCTCCGAGGTCCTCGCTGGTCAAAGCACGGATTGCCCCCCTCAGGCGGTGGGCGCCGAACACCCCCTGTTTGTCCTCTACACATCGGGGTCCACCGGCAAGCCCAAAGGCGTCCAGCACTCCACCGGAGGCTACCTGCTGTGGGCCAAGCTCACCATGGACTGGACATTCGACCTGCAACCCAGTGACGTGTTCTGGTGTACCGCCGATATCGGCTGGATCACCGGCCACACCTACGTCGCCTACGGGCCGCTGGCAGCCGGCGCCACGCAGATCATCTTCGAAGGGGTGCCGACCTATCCCAACGCCGGCCGCTTCTGGCAGATGATCGAACGGCACAAGTGCACGATCTTCTACACGGCGCCCACGGCGATCCGGTCGCTCATCAAGGCTGCCGAGGGTGATGCGAAGGTCCACCCTGACCGCCATGACCTGCGGTCCCTGCGCATCCTGGGTTCGGTGGGCGAGCCCATCAACCCCGAGGCCTGGATGTGGTACTACAAGAACGTCGGTGGCGAGCGCTGCCCGATCGTGGACACCTTCTGGCAGACCGAGACTGGCGGCCACATGATCACGCCACTGCCTGGTGCCACGCCGCTGGTTCCGGGCAGCTGCACCCTGCCATTGCCCGGCATCATGGCCGCCATCGTGGACGAGGTCGGCCATGACATCCCCAACGGCACGGGTGGCATCCTCGTCGTCAAGCGGCCCTGGCCTTCGATGATCCGCACCATCTGGAACGACCCGGAACGGTTCAAGAAATCCTACTTTCCCGCAGAAATGGGCGGCAGGCTCTATCTGGCCGGAGACGGTGCAGTGCGCAGCGCCGACCGGGGCTACTTCCGCATCACGGGCCGCATCGACGATGTGCTGAACGTGTCGGGCCACCGCCTCGGCACCATGGAAATCGAGTCGGCACTGGTGTCGCATGCGGCTCTGGTTGCCGAGGCCGCCGTGGTGGGCCGCCCCGATGAACTGACCGGCGAGGCAGTCTGTGCCTTTGTCGTGCTCAAGGGCGCGCGCCCGACGGGGGATGCCGCCAAGGCGATGGCCAAGGAGCTGCGGGACTGGGTGGCCAAGGAGATCGGTCCGATCGCCAAACCCAAGGAAATCCGGTTTGCGGAGAATCTGCCCAAGACGCGCTCCGGCAAGATCATGCGCCGACTGCTGCGCTCGATCGCCAAAGGGGAGGCCGTGACACAGGACACATCGACCCTGGAGAATCCGGCGATCCTGGACCAGTTGGGACAGGCCTGGTAGCCACTGCGGCGCATTGAGCGCCTGCGCCTGGCAGGATCTGCCAACGGAAAGACCCGCCACGGCGGGTCTTTTTTCTCGCGGGTCGGGGCGTGTTACCTGAAGCTCAGAACCCAGGCAGCGAGTTTCTTGGCTTCCGCTTCGTTGACCTGCGTGTTGGCCGGCATGGGAACCACACCGAACACGCCGGCGCCACCCTTGAGGATCTTGCCGGCGAGCTTGTCGACCGCATCCTTCTGGCTGGCGTATTTTGCAGCGACCTCCCGATAACCTGGCCCCACCACCTTTTTGTCGACCGCATGGCAGGCCATGCAATTCTTGGCCGTAGCGAGTGCCTGGTCGGCGAAAACGGGGGCTGCAGCGACTGCTGCCAGGGCGATCGCCAGTTTCGTCAGGGTGACAGGTTTCATCGTGGGTCTCGGGCTTGGGTTACAGTATTCCAACGCGATTGTAGTGACGGTGGTTGACCGTCCTTGTGAGCAGATGTATATCCATTCGGGAGCGGCGCCATGTATTTTCTGGGATTGGGGCTCATTCTTCTGGCGATGAAGTATCTGGAGTACGGGCCGGTGGCCGCCTGGAGCTGGTGGCTGGTCATGGCACCCTTTGCGCTGACTGTCGCATGGTGGGCCTTGGCGGATGCAAGCGGCTACACCAAGCGCAAGGCGATGGAGCGCGAGAATGCCCGTCGTGATGCGCGCATCGAGCGCAACAAGAACGCACTGGGGACGAACTTCAAGAAGCGGCGCTGAGCCGCCACCCATCCGGCCGTGCACAATGCCGGGATGCTGATTCACCCGATGATCGACCCGGTGGCCCTGCGCATAGGGCCGTTGGCCGTGCACTGGTACGGACTCACCTACCTGGCGGCCTTTGGCCTGTTTCTGTGGCTTGGCAACCGGCGCCTGCGGCATCCCCCCTTCGTGTCGCTGGCAGGTGCGGGCGCCTGGAACCGCAAAGATGTCGAGGACATCCTGTTTCTTGGCGTGCTCGGTGTGGTGCTGGGGGGGCGCATCGGATATTGCCTGTTCTACAAGCCGGCCTATTACTTCGCGCATCCGCTGGAAGTGTTCGCTGTCTGGCAGGGTGGCATGAGTTTTCATGGCGGGATGCTGGGGGTCGTGGCCGCCATGGTCTGGTTTGCACGGTCCCGCCAGCGCCCTTTCTGGCAGGTGGCGGATTTTGTCGCGCCATGCGTCCCCACCGGGCTGGCGGCAGGGCGTGCCGGGAACTTCATCAACGGTGAACTGCCCGGACGCCTGAGCGACCCCGAACTGCCCTGGGGCATGGTGTTCCGGGGGGCTGGGGACCTGCCCCGGCATCCCTCGCAGGTCTACCAGTTCCTGCTCGAGGGGCTGCTGCTGTTCCTGATCCTGTGGCTGTACGCCCGCCGCGAGCGCGCCCGAGGACGGGTCGCCGCCGTATTCCTGGGGGGCTATGGCGTGTTCCGTTTTGTGGCGGAGTTTTTCCGGGAGCCGGATGCCCACCTTGGGCTGCTGGCGCTGGGCATGAGCATGGGGCAATGGCTCTGTGTGCCCATGGTGCTCGCTGGCGCTGCCCTGTGGTGGTGGTTTGGCCAGGCGGCGCAACACCCTGGGGCGCAAGCTTCACCACACAAACGACCATGACAACCTCTCGGCGGATACCCGGGAGAGTCGCATCTGTACCACCATGAACGAGACCGATGACGGCATGAACCTGTTCGAAGCCCTGCGGGCGGCCTTTCCCGCCGACCTCGACA
>JBIKTP010000178.1:0-5680 GCA_044348035.1 Burkholderiaceae bacterium | reverse complement strand
ACCAGTTCTTGCGGTGCCTGCTTGAAACTGGCGATGAATTGCTCCACCAGCACCTGGTGCAACCGCCACGCGGTTCGTTTGTCGGCCCAGTTCTCCAAGCGGCACAGCGTCGGGGCACTGGCGACTTCGCGCTCCACGCCGATGGCCGTTTGCATCGCCACATCCTCGCGCAGTGATCCGTGATCGATCAAGTCCTCCCACCCCAGCGCCAGTCCGTAGACACGTTGGCGCAGCATGTCGCGCACCGCATGCTTGATCAACAAGGGGTTACGCGGATCGGGGATGCAGCGCGCTGCCGCATCGAGCAGTCCGAGCTTGCGATCCGTCTGTCCCAGCAGCATCACGCCACCATCGCTGGTCATGCTTCCGCCATCAAACCGGCCTTCCACGACACGCCGACCGAGACGGCCAAAATCAATCTTCTCGGCTCCAATTTCTTCGGTACAGTTTGGCATTGGCGGTCCTGTGTTGTGATTGGCCTCAGATACCAATGACAACGTCCCTATGGGCAGGGTCGCCTACACGTTTGCGTGAAATATTCAGGCTAACAGCAATACTGTTTAATTAGTGCCATTTCTGGCAAAATCCGCCATGGAGGTATTCCATGGCAAGAACCAAAGCAACTTTGGGCGCCGGAGCCCGGCTGGCCGACTACCTGACGGTGGGGTATCTGGCCTTGAATTGCCCGTTGGATCGGGTCCGCCAGACCTTGGTGGATTGCGGTGCCCAAAGCAAACGACGACGAGGACTGCCGCATGAAGTTCTGGTGTACTACGTCATGTGCATGTGCCTTTACCGACGGGCGGCCTATGAGGAGGTCCTACGCATTGTGGTGGAGGGGTTGCGCGGCGTGTATGGCGAGGAGATTGGCCAGACACTGGTCAACAAGGCCGCAATTTCACTGGCGCGCACACGCGTGGGGGTCAAGACCTTCGAGTCGCTGTACCGCAGCCAGGTTGTGCCGGTGGGCCCCAAAGGGATGGCGGGTGTCTGGTACCAGGGACTGCGCGTCATGGGACTCGACGGCAGCACGCTGGAGGTGGCCGACGAAGTCGCCAATGCAAACCACTTTGGCTATCCTGGTGCCTCACGAGGTACCGCAGCCTTTCCCCAGATGCGCTTTTGCGCGCTCGCCGAGTGCGGTACGCAGGTGCTGATCGGCGCCAAAGTCGGCACCTATGCCACGGGGGAGCAGACCCTGGCCCATCAGGTACTTGACCACGCCGACAAATCCATGCTGGTCATTGCGGACCGCGGCTTTGTCGGCTACCCGTTCTGGCAAAGGGCATTGCAGACGGGGGCGAAACTGTTGTTTCGTGTGCGCGAGAACCAAGTGTTGCCCGTGGATCAACTGTTGGACGATGGCTCTTACCTCAGCGAGCTGTTTGAGAATCCGAAAGCTCGCCGCCAAGGACAAGGGGTGCGGGTGCGAGTCGTCGAATACCAACTGCAGGGCTCCGCAGAGGCCTATCGATTGGTCACCAACTGGCTCGATGACGCCAAGGCCCCGGCGACTGAACTTGCTGCCCTGTACCACCGGCGCTGGAAGATTGAGATGGCGCTGGGCGAGATCAAAACCCAACTCAACGACTCACTGACCTTGCGCAGCAAGACGCCGGTACTGGTGGAGCAGGAGTTCTATGCGCTGTTGCTGGCACATGCAGCGATTCGCACTTTGATGACGACGGCGGCCAAGCAGACCAGCCAGGCCAGCGAAGACTTATCGTTCATACACGCGGTTCAGGTGCTGCGGCGCAGACTGCCCGCACAAGCGGCCCTTCCCCCCTGAGAGGCGCAAGTCATGGTTGCGCAGCATGCTGATGGAGATCGCCGCTAAACCCAGCGTGAAATCACGCGGCAAAACCAACCCCCGAGGGGTCAAGCGAAAAATGAGTAACTTCAACCTGCGCTGTCGCGGCCAACCACTGCATCAGATCGCACCGACAGTCGTAGAGGTGATCGGAGGTTAATTAAACAGTATTGAGGCTAAATCGGCAATTGCGCGCACCAGTCCGGCGCGGGCCGGAAGCGCCGGATCAGGTCGGCGACACAATCGACCGCCGGTGTCGGATGGCGTCGCGCCGCCAAGGCCAGGTAGTAGTTGTGGCGCAACTCAGGTCCGACGAGCCGGGACGCGGCCAGCTCACCCCGTGCGACTTCGAGGTAGACGGTCGGCCAGGTAGCGACGGTGCACAGGTCGCCGCTGGCCACGACACGCTTGATAAGACCCACGGCATTGATCTCGAGCACGACGCGCAGCGCCATGCCGCGCCGGCTAGCCTCCTCCTCGACCAGAACGCGCCCGCCGTTGCGGGCGGTCGCCAATACCAGTTCTATGCCGGCCAGGCTGCCAAATTGCACGCTGGCAGCAGCGGTGAGCGCGGCGCCGGCGCGTGAGACCAGCAGCAGCGGAATCGAGAACAGCGTGCAGGAGTCCGCGATCAACGCCGACGGTGCGCGCGACAACACTCCGATGTCGCTGCGCCCCTCACCGAGCCACTCCTCGATATGGTGCGTAGTCCCTTCGGTGATCTGAAGCCGCACATCCGGATACCGCGTGCGGGTCTGCTCCAGCACCGCCTCGACAACCGGCCAACTCAGGCTGGGCTGGATCGCGATTCGCACTGTACCCGCCACTGCACCGCGCCGCTCGGACATCCAGCCCTTGAGCCGCAGCGTATCGGCGACCAGAGTCTCGGCCCGCGGCAGCAGGTCCAGCCCGGCCGGCGTCAGCGTGGCGCCGCGCCCGGTGCGCTCGAACAGACGCACGCCCAGTTCGGTCTCCAGTTGCGTGATGGACTTGCTGACCGTGGACTGCGTGGTCAACGCCAGCGTCGCGGTGCGCGAGAAGCTGCCGGTAGCGGCCACGTCGAGGAATAGCTTGAGGTCACGAAACTCCATACGGGCCTTGGCTCAACACTTTTCGAATAGCTGATATTGATTCATTCCCCTTCCATCATACCGACCGACTGCCTAGACTTGAGCAAAGTCAGTCATCCCCAAACGCAGAAATCGATGCCAATGAAGAAACTGCCGAGCGCGTCGCTGCGGGCCGGAGCCACGCTGCCGGACGCAGCGACCAAGCATGCTGCAGCCTACCAGGCCAGGACGGCACGCCTCGTCGTGCCGTACCCACCGGGCGGCGCCCACGTCTTGGCCTATCGTGAAAGCCGTTGTCGGCAAGTGCGAACCACGGTCATGCGATGAACGAGACCCGGTTTCATGGCTACGCCCGCACCAACGGGCGCGCAGGTGTGCGCAACCACCTGCTGGTGTTGTCGGTCGCCGGACTGACCGGCCCGGCGGCACGCCGTATCGCACAGACCCTGCCCGGCGCGCGGCTGGTGACGATGCCGTATGGCGGCGGGCTGATTGGTGCGGACCAGGCGCTGCACATGCGGGCCCTGGCCGGCCTGGCCTGCAATCCGAACGTCGGCGCGGTGCTGCTGATCGGCAGCGACCCGCCAAAGCTGCGCCAGCTGACGCAGTTGGTGGCGGCACACGGCACGCCGCTGGCGGCTGTCTGCCTGGACGACTGCGAGCACGACATCCTGAGCCTGTGCGACCGTGCAACCCGTGCCGGTGCGGCATTGCTCCATCGCCTGTCGCGCGAACGCCGCGTGCCGATACCGATGCGGCAGCTATTCATCGGCCTGGAATGTGGACGCTCCGACCCGAGCTCCGGCATCGTTGCCAACCCCCTGATCGGCAAGCTGACAGACGCAGTGATCGCCCAAGGCGGCTCCGCAGTGTTCGGCGAGACGCTGGAATGGCTGGGTGCCGAACACCTGCTGGCGCGCCGCGCGACGACGCCGGCCGTAGCCGGTGCGCTGCGGCAGGCGGTGCTGCGGCGCGAGCGGCTGGCTACCGACCAGGGTGTCGACCTGCTGGGCAACAACCCGGGCCCGACCAACATTGCGGCTGGGCTGTCGACGATCGAGGAAAAGTCGCTGGGTGCGATCGCCAAGAGCGGGAGCGCGCCGATCGCCGGCATGCTCGCCTACGGCGAAGCGCCCACGGCGCCAGGGCTGTATGCGATGGACGCACCGGCCTACTCGCCCGAGTCGCTGAGCGGCTTCGTCGCCGCCGGGGCACAGCTGATGCTGTTCTCCACCGGTGTCGGCAACAGCTACGTCAGCCAGCTGGCGCCGACGATCAAGTTGTCGGCCAACCCGGTGGCGACACAGCGGCTGCGCGAGCAACTCGATTTCGACGCCAGCGCCGTATTCTGCGGCTCCGTCTCGCTGGACGACGCCGCACGTGAGCTGCTGGCGCAACTGGTGGACATCGCCAGCGGCAGCCTGACCTGGGGCGAGCTGCTCGGCGAGGGCGACGAGGTGGTAAGCCGGCTGGGAGAGGCCTTGTGAGTCCCGACGAACACGCCGCAGCACCCATTGCGCGCGCACTCGTGCTGCATGCGGATGACAACGTGGCCACCGCCCTGTGCGCGCTGCACGAGGGCGAGGCGGTACAGACGCAGGGGGCCGGCCGTGGCGCAGCGGTCACGTTGTGCGCACCGATCGCGCTGTGCCACAAGTTCGCGCTGCGTCCGATCGCGGCAGGCGAGCACGTCGTCAAGTACGGTGAACCGATCGGCCGCGCACAGCGCGCAATCTCTGCCGGGGAGCATGTGCACACGCACAACCTCGTCAGTTCCCGGGCCAGGGAGCGCATCGGCGAATGACAACTTCTTCCACAACACATTGCCGGAATCGACCGGCGACAGGAGACAAGAAATGACACTGCACATCCGATTGCCCCGCACCGCCATGCTGGCTATTTTTCTGGCCTGGCTGTCCCTGTCGGTGACGGCGCAGACCTGGCCGGATCGCCCGATCAGGCTGATCGCGTCGAGTGCTCCGGGCGGCGTGAACGACACGATTGCGCGACTGGTCTCGGACCCCCTGTCGGAAGCCCTGAAGCAATCGGTGGTCGTGGAAAACAAGCCCGGCGCCGGCGGACTGCTGGGTACGGAAATCGCGGCGAAGGCGCCGGCGGACGGTTACACATTCTCGATCTTTACCGACGGCAACACGATCTTTCCCTCGACGCACAAGAACCTGAAGCACAGTCCACTGACCAGCTTTGCACACATCTCGGTTCTGGGCCGTGGATCGCATGTGCTGGTCGTGCACTCTTCAGTGCCGGCAAACAGCCTGCGCGAACTGATCGCTTGGGTCCGACAGCAACCCAAGGGCATGTCCGCTGCGGTGCCCAGCCATGGCGGCCCGCAGCATCTTGCGCTGGAGACCATCAAGGAAAAGATGCAGGCGGACATCACGGCCATCCCGTACAAGGGCGGCGGACAGGCCGTGAACGACCTGGTCAGTGGCCAGGTACGCATCGGCCTGCTGGGAATGGCCCCCGCATTGCCGCACATTCGCAGCGGGAAGCTCAAGGCCATCGCGACCACGGGCGCCGCGCGAACAAGCGCCTTGCCGGACGTTCCGACCGTGGCAGAGGCTGGCCTGCCCGGGTATGCGACCTACCAATGGCAGGGTATTGTGGCGCCGGCCGGGACGCCAAAGGCCATCATCGACCGGATGCACACCGAAGTGGTGCGCATCCTGCAGCAGCCCGACATGGTCAAGAAGCTGGAGGCGATCGGCATGACGAATTTCACCAGCGCGTCACCGGAAGCGTTCACGGCCATGGTCCGTGAAGAGATGGCGCACTGGGC
>JBIKTP010000177.1:0-5682 GCA_044348035.1 Burkholderiaceae bacterium | reverse complement strand
GCGCGTGATGGCTGCGGCAGACCTTGCCGAAGCGCTGGAAGACGAGCTGTTCGCCCTGCGCGAGCAGCTGGGGCCCGACGCCTATCCGAAAGCGGCCACCGAATACCTGAACGACTGGGCAGCGCCAGACAAAGGCTGGCTGCGCAAGTTCTACAAGCCGGGCACGGACGAGGCGCAGTTCGACCTGACACCCGCCACCGAGAAAGCCATCGCCTGGCTGCATTCGCTGACCGAACGGCCGTTCGTGGGCACCGAATCGCGCCTGCTCACGCTGTTTGCGCTGCTGGAGCAGATCACTGCGGGTACCGAACGGGACCCGGTCAAGCGGGTGGGGGAGCTGCGCAAGAAGCGCGATGCGCTCGATGCCGAGATCACCCGCGTGCTGGCCGGCGATGTGCCACAGCTCGACGACACCGCCGTCAAGGACCGCTTCCAGCAGTTCCAGCAGCTCGCGCGCGAGCTGCTGTCCGACTTCCGTGAGGTGGAGCACAACTTTCGCCTGCTCGACCGCAAGGTGCGCGAGAAGATCGCGCTGTGGCAGGGCGCCAAGGGTGCGCTGCTCGACGAGATCATGGGCGAACGCGATGCCATCGGCGACTCGGACCAGGGCCGCAGTTTCCGCGCCTTCTGGGACTTCCTGATGTCCGGCCAGCGCCAGGAGGAACTCTCCGGGCGGCTGGACCAGGTGCTGGCCCTGCCGGCGGTCGCCTCGCTCCACCCCGAGCCCCGCACGCGTCGCATCCACCACGACTGGCTGGAAGCTGGCGAACACACCCAGCGCACGGTCGCCCAGCTGTCGCAGCAGCTGCGCCGTTTTCTGGACGACCGGGCGTTCCTGGAGAACCGCCGCATCCTGGACCTGCTGCACGGCATCGAGACCCGGGCGCTGGCGCTGCGCGACACGCCACCCCCGGGCACACCGATGGGCATCGACGCCATGGCGGCGGAGCCAGCATTGCCACTGGAGCGGCCGCTGTTCACGCTCAACCCGAAACCCCGCCTGGCCGAGCTGCAGATCCTGGTCGACGAAGACGCCATCGATACGGCCCGGCTGTTCGACCAGATCGTCGTGGACAAGGTGCGCCTGCGCGCCGGTGTGCAGAGTGCTCTGCGCCGGCTGCCCCAGGTGACCCTGCGCGAGTTGCTGGACACCGCCCCGCTGCACCAAGGCCTGGCCGAACTGGTGGCCTACCTGGAGCTGGCCCACGCGGGCAGCGGCGGCCAGGCAAACGAGGGCATTCGCGCGCTGGTGGATGAATCCGTGGAAGAACCTGTGCGCTGGCAGGCCATCAACGCCGCCGGAGAATCGGTGCTGCGGGAAGCCCGCATGCCACGCGTGATCTTCACCCGCTGATGCGGCACCATAGACTGACAACACTCCCATGCGCAAGGACCAACCCGACAACGACGATGTGGACGCGATCCAGCCACCGGCCGCACCAGCGGTCCCCGAGCTGTCGCAGCTGCTGGTGCATCTGCTCAAGGGAGTGCTCTACCGCGAGGAGGACGAGCGCCTGTGGGCCAGCCTGCTGCGCCTGCAGGCGCGGGTGCGGGAGCAGGCCGCCGTGCTGCTGCTCGATCTGGTGCTGGACGAAGCCGAAGGCCATGCCTTCCTGAAAAGCCGCCCGGAACCGGACGAATCCGAAGGGGCACCCCGCCTGCCGCGGCTGGTCGCGCGCCGCGCGTTGTCCTACCCGGTCAGCCTGATGCTGGCCCTGCTGCGCAAGCGCATGGCGGAGTTTGACGCTGGTGGCGGCGACACCCGCCTGGTGCTCTCGCGCGAGGACATGACCGAGATGCTGCGGGTATTCCTGCCCGACGGCACCAACGAAGCCCGGCTGGTCGACCAGGTCGACGCCACGATCACCAAGGTGGTGGACCTGGGGTTTCTGCGCCGGCTCAAGGTGGCTCCCGGCAGCCCGCAGGACAAGGGCCACTTCGAGGTGCGGCGCATCCTGAAGGCCTTTGTGGATGCGCAATGGCTCGCGGAATTCGACGCGCGCCTGGAGACCTACCGCACGGCACTGTCTGCGGCGCCGACTGCTGCGTCCACCGGGGCTGCAGGCCATGCGACCACTGCAAAGGCAGCCGATGTCTGAGGCGCCCTCCCTGTCCCTGGACTTCGTGGCCGACGAAAGCCGCGTGGGGTTCCGCCTTCGCCGGCTGGAGGTGCTCAACTGGGGCACCTTCGACAAGCGCATCTGGCGCTACGAGCTTGGCGGCCGCAACGGCCTGCTCACCGGCGACATCGGCTCGGGCAAGTCCACGCTGGTCGACGCCATCACCACCCTGCTGGTGCCCGCGCAGCGGGTCGCCTACAACAAGGCCGCTGGCGCGGACGCCCGCGAGCGCAGCCTGCGCTCCTACGTGCTGGGCCACTACAAGAGCGAGCGCAACGAGGTCACAGGCAGCGCCCGGCCGGTGGCACTGCGGGATGCGTCGAGCTACTCGGTGATCCTCGGGGTGTTCCGCAATGAAGGGTATGACCAGGACGTGACGCTGGCCCAGGTGTTCTGGCTGAAGGACCCGCAGGCCCAGCCCGCCCGGCTGTTCGTGGCGGCGGAGCGCGCCCTGTCCATCGCCGACGATTTCGCCGGTTTCGGCAGTGACGTCACTGCCTTGCGCAAGAAGCTGCGCGCCTCGGGCGCCGAGCCGTTCGACAGTTTTCCGCCGTATGGCGCCTGGTTCCGGCGCCGCTTCGGCATCGAGCATGAACAGGCGCTGGAGCTGTTCCACCAGACGGTGTCGATGAAATCGGTCGGCAACCTCACCGACTTCGTGCGCAGCCACATGCTGGAGCCGTTTGATGTGGGCAGCCGCATCGAGGCATTGATCAGGCACTTTGATGACCTGGACCGGGCCCACCAGGCCGTCCTCAAGGCCAAGCGCCAGGTCGACCTCTTGACACCGCTGGTCGAGGACGGTCGCCGCCATACCGGCCTGGTGGCCCAGATCCAGCGCTGGCGGGAGGGGCGGGATGCGCTGCGGCCCTACTTTGCGGGGCTCAAGTGCGAATTGCTCGACCGCCGGCTGGAACTGCTGTCGGACGACGCTGCCCGGCTCGACACCCAGATCGAACGCCTGGATGCGCAGCGCGATGCCGAAGCCAGCGAGGCTGCCAGCCTGGAGCGCGCCCTGCGGGACAACGGCGGCGACCGGCTGGAGCAGCTCGGCGCCGAGATTCGCCGGCTGGGCCAGGAGCAGGGCCAGCGCCAGGCCCGCGCCGACCGCTACACCACCCTGCTGGCAAAGCTCGAAGCGCCAAGGCCCGCCGACGAGGCCGATTTCCTGACCCGACAAAAGCGCATCGCCACCGACGCAGAGAGCCTGCGCGAACGCATCGCCGACCTGAACAACCGCGAGCGCGAGGAGGACTTCGCTTTCCGCAAGGAGCGTGAACAGCACGCGGCCTTGTCGGACGAGATCACCAGCCTGCAGCAGCGCAAGAGCAACATCGACGCCACCCAGGTGCGTATCCGCGCAGCGCTGTGCGCCGCGCTGTCGATCGACGAGGACGCACTGCCGTTCGCCGGTGAACTGCTCCAGGTGCGCGACGATGAACGCCCCTGGGAGGGTGCCGCCGAACGGCTGCTGCGCGGCTTTGGCCTTGCCATGCTGGTGCCCGATGCCCACTACCAGGCCGTCGCGGACTGGGTCGACCGCCAGCACCTGGGAGCCCGCCTGGTCTACTTCCACGTGCGCCTCCGCAAGGCGGCTGCACACGGCCCCCTGCATCCCCATTCGCTCGTGCGCAAGCTGGTCATCAAGCCCGACTCGCCACACCATGAATGGCTGGAACAGGAGCTGCGCAACCGCTTCGATGTGGCCTGCTGTGAGACCGCCGAACAATTCCGCCGCGAAACCCGCGCCGTGACCCGCGCCGGGCAGGTCAAGGACCCGTCCGGACGCCATGAAAAAGACGACCGCAGCCGCATCGACGACCCCGGCCGCTATGTGCTGGGCTGGAGCAACACCGACAAGCTGCGCGCCCTGCGCGGCCAGCGCGAGCGGCTGGAGGCGACGCTGGCCGGACTGGGGCAGCGTATCAGCGAACTGCAGCTGGCGAACAAGGAGCTGCAATCCCGGCTGGAGACACTCGCCCGGCTGGAGGAATTCACCCGCTTTTCCGAGATCGACTGGATGCACCTGGCACGCGAGATCGCGGCGCTGGGCGACGAGCGCGCCCGGCTGGAGTCCGCGTCGGACATGCTGCAGGAACTGGGGCGCCAGTTGAAGGCTGCCCGCGAACGACTGGCAGACTCCGACGGCAAACGCGCGGAGCTGCTGGGCAAACGCGGGGAGACCAAGAACAAGCGTGAAGCCGCACAGGAGTTGCTGGATCTGTCGACCGCCTTGAAGGACGCAGCGCCGCTCGAACCCGCAGAGGTCGAACGCCTGCACGCCTGGCGCACGGAGGCGCTGGGGGAACACCAGCTGTCGGTCGAGTCGTGCGACAACCGCGAGCAGGAGGTTCGCAAATGGCTGCAGGAGCGCATCGACGCCGAGGACAAGCGCCTGTCCCGCCTGACCGAACGCATTGCCAATGCAATGCGTGGCTTCAAGGAAGAGTTCAAGGCCGAAACCGTGGAGATGGACGTGAGCCTGGCGGCGCTGGGTGAATACGAGCGCATGCTCGCTGGCCTGCAGAGCGACGACCTTCCGCGCTTCGAGGCGCGGTTCAAGGAGCTGCTCAACGTCAACACCATCAACGAGATCGCCAATTTCAACGCGCAGCTGGCCCGCGAGCGGGAGACGATCCGCGAGCGTGTGGCCCTGATCAACCAGTCGCTGCGCGTGATCGACTACAACCCGGGACGCTATATCAAGCTGGTGGCGCAGCCCAGCCCGGATGCAGAGATTCGCGACTTCCAGCAGGATCTGCGCGCCTGCACCGAAGGCGCCCTGACGGGCTCGGCGGACGAGCAGTACTCGGAGACCAAGTTCCTGCAGGTCAAGGCCATCATCGACCGCTTTCGGGGGCGTGAGGGGCTGGCCGATGCCGACAGGCGCTGGACCGCCAAGGTCACCGACGTGCGCAACGGTTTCCTGTTCTCGGCCAGCGAACGCTGGCGCGCCGACGAAGCCGAGCATGAGCACTATTCCGACTCCGGCGGAAAGTCGGGCGGACAGAAGGAAAAGCTGGCCTACACGGTGCTGGCCGCGAGCCTGGCCTACCAGTTCGGGCTGGAGTGGGGCGCGGTGCGCTCGCGGTCGTTTCGTTTCGTGGTCATCGACGAGGCCTTCGGGCGCGGGTCGGACGAATCTGCCCAATACGGGCTGCGTCTGTTCCAGCAGCTCAACCTGCAACTGCTGATCGTCACGCCCCTGCAGAAGATCCACATCATCGAACCGTTCGTGGCCAGCGTGGGCTTCGTGCACAACGAAGGTGGGCGGGACTCGCGGCTGCGCTGCCTGTCGATCGAGGAGTACCGCGCGCAAAAGGCCGCCGGCAGCGGCGCGAGCCCGTGAGCTGGACCACGCCGGCAGACCTGCGCGCCCAGGTCCAGAGGCTGTGGGACCGCGGGGAGCTTCTGCGTGCCGCCGTGCCCGGCTTCATGCCTTGGCCGGTGCGCCTGGCGCTGAAGGCTCCGTCTGCGGCGGACCTGTCGGATCGCTTCGATGCGGTGCGTGAGTGGGTCCGCACCATTGCCGCAATGCCCCATGTCCGCATCGACTGGCGGG
>JBIKTP010000176.1:0-5689 GCA_044348035.1 Burkholderiaceae bacterium | reverse complement strand
CCCAGACCATCAGCATCGGCGGTGGTGGCACGGTCGCGCTGCTGGGCGGCTCGGCCAGCAGGGCCAATGTCGGTACCGACGCCGGCCTCGGCGGCTTGAGCAACGGTGCGTTCGCGGCGATCCGCTCCGAGGGTGTCGCGCAGCTGATCGAGTTCACGGAGCCTGTCGGCAGCATCGAGATGAGCGGCGGCACCGTTGGCAGCGACAACCACGCGTTGATCTTCGCGCTCAATGGAACCCAGACGATTCGCGGCAGCAGCGCAGACAATGCACCCGCCCTGTTTCTCTATGGCGGCACGTCCGGCGGCGTGGCCAACGAAGGCAACCGGGCGGGGATCTTCAGCCTGGTCGGCAACCAGGCGGTCACGGCCAGCGACATCACCCTGGTCGGCGGCGGGGGCGCCGGTGCCGAGAACGTGGCGCAGATCCGTCAGGGGGATGCCAGCAATGGCCTGGGCAGCACACAGACCGTCACCCTCACGGGTGGCGGCGGCATCATGCTGGGGGGCGGCGATGGCAACACCCACTTCGCGCGCATCCGTGCCTTCGGCACCGCCCAGACGATCAGCTTCAGTGCCGGCGGATACATTGACGCCACCGGCGGCTCGGGCGGGGTGGACAGTCTCGCGCAGATCATCGCCCACAACGGTGACCAGTTCGTGACCGGCATGACCGCCGTCAACCTGCAGGGCGGGTCGGGTGGCGCCAACAACCGGGCCCAGATCACGGCACCATTGGGAAGCCAGACGCTTTCGGTCGGTTCCGAAGGCCTGACCCTGACCGGCGGCAGTGGCAGCGCGGGAGAAACGGGCAACTATGCGTCCGTGTTCCAGGGCGGCACGACCGGCAAAAGCCAGACCATCACGGTGGGCGGCGGCGGCAACATCACCCTGGTGGCGGGTGACAGCGCGGGGATCGGTGTCGGCATCAACAACGGCAGCCTGGCCTACATCACCAACCAGGGCGACAGCCAACTGATCGAATTCAGCGGCGCCGGCAGCACCATCAGCATTACCGGCGGCACCACGGGCAGCTTCAACGAAGCCGGTATCCTGGCGAGTTTCGGCAGCCAGACCATCCGTGGAACCACCGTGGGCAATGCGCCTGCGATCGTGCTGACCGGGGGGGCCAGCGGCGGGATCGCCAACGAAGGTAATCGAGCAGCCATCATCGCCGAAGCCGGCAACCAGGCGATCTCCGCAGCGTCTATCGCGCTGCAGGGTGGCGCTGCCGGAACCTGGAACGCCGCGCAGATTCGGCAGGGCAGCGGCAGCACGGGCCTGTCGAGCACGCAGGTGATCGACATCGTGACCAGCGCGACCAGTGCTTTGCAGGGTGGTGGTGGCGTCACTAACCTGGCCCGTATCCAGGCCTACGGAACAGCACAGACCTTGGAGCTGGCCGCAGGCAGCACCCTGAACCTGTCGGGTGGCACTGGCGCCAGCTTCAACTTTGCGCGCATCGAGGCCCTCAACGGAATCCAGACGATAGCCGGTAGCGGTGCGATCAGTGTCGTGGGGGGGGCCAGCGGCGGCGCCTCCGGGGAGGGCAACTTCGCCGACATCCGTTCGCGAGGCACGTCCAACACCCAATCGATCAGCGCGCGATCTTTGAGCATCGCAGGTGGCGCCGGTGGCATCGAGAACGACGCCAGCGTGCGGGCCGATGGAAATCAGACTGTGTCGCTCGAGACTTCCGGGGCCAACGCGCTGGTGGTCGGAAACGCGGGTGCCGCCCATTCATCGTCCCTGACCGGCAACAACCAGACAATCACGGCAGGCTCGGGCATTCAGTCGGGCTCCATCACCATCGTCGGCGGTACGGTGGCCGGAAAGAACGCTGGCATCTTCGCTAACGTGGTGACGCCCAACCCCGGTACGCAGACCATCTCCACGACGGGATCCTTGTCGCTGACCGGTGGCACGGCCACTGGCACCTCTACTTGCGATGCGGCCAACAGCGGCGCATGTGCCTCCATTGCCAACGACGGCAGCGGATTGCAGACCATCACGGCGAATGCCGTGCAGATGCAGGGGGGTGCCTCGGGTATTGCCAATGGCGCGGGCATCTTCCAGCGCGGTGGCGATCTGCTTCTGACGGTCGGCGCCGGTGGACTGACGATGGCTGGTGGCAGCGGGGGCAGCAACAACTTTACGACCATCGGCGGGAGCAACGCCAACGGGTCCACGCTGACCCTGGATGTGACCGGCAACATCGTCATGGACTCTCTCAGCGCGACGACGGGTTCAGGCGCCCTGATCGGACTGGGTGGGGTCGGCAGCGGCAGCACGGTCACCATCGACATTGCCACCTCTGGCGCCTTGACCATGCGTGGCAGTGATATCGCGGCAACCGGAAGTGCCATTGGCGCGAACAACACCCAGACCGCATCGACAACCAACATCGACATCGACGCTGCCAGCATCAGCATGGTGGGTGGCAGCGCCGGCCCGACCCTCATCGGATCGTCGCCACTGCTGCCCGGCGGGGGCAATGTCAGCCTGCTCGCCACCGGCGCCGTTTCCGTGCAGGGGGCAGTCGCCGGCAGTGCCGTGATCCATACGCTTGGCCGGGTGGAGGTGGAAGGCAACACGCTGGACATCCGCAACACCGTCTTCGGCAACGAGGTCAGCATGCTGGGGACTGCAGGCGTCAGCCTGTCCGGTGCCGCGTCGGTCAATGCCAATGCAACGGGCACGGCCCTGAAGGTGATCGTGGATGCCGGTGCATTCTCGAACACGGCCAGCACCAACCCGCTGAGCGCGCCCAATGGCCGCTGGCTGGTGTATTCCGTCAATCCCGTGAATGACACCCGGGGCAGTCTCGCGTACGACTTCAAGCAGTACGGCGCCTTGCCCGCAAGCACTGTGCTGGGTTCGGGCAACGGCCTGCTGTACAGCAGGCCGGCGCCGAGCGTCACGGCGACTCTGGTCGGCGTGGTCAGCAAGACCTACGACGGCACGAATGTCGCCACGCTGGGCGCGGGCAACTACAGCGCCGCCGGGATCGATGGCGACGTGATCCAGCTGAACAACCCGTCGGCCGGCACCTACGACACCAAGGGCGCCGGCACCGGCAAGCAGGTGGTCGCAGGCGGCCTGTCCATCGCCAGCTCCGTGGATGCATCGTCCAGGCCGGTGTTCGGCTACAACCCGGTGGTGGCGCCAGCCTCGGGGTTGGTGGGCGTCATCAACACGGCGACGATCACCGGCATCACCGGCATCACGGCGGCCAAGGTCTATGACGGCGGCACCAGCGCGACGGCGGTGACCTCCGGCGCCACGTTCACCGGTGCCGTTCCCGGGGATACCCTGGGTGTGACGGCCACTGGCGCGAGCTTCAGCGACAAGAATGTCGGCACCGGGAAGGTGGTGACCGCCACGGGTCTCACCCTGAACGGCCCCGACGCCGCCAACTACACCCTCGCGAACGCGTCCTCGACCGGCACGGGCACGATCACGCAACGCGCAGTGGCCACCTGGAGCGGCGCAGGCGGTGACGGTCTGTGGTCCAACCCCCTGAACTGGGATGCCATTCCCGACGGCAGCAACGTCGCGACCGTCAGCATTCCTGCCGGTGCGGGCAGTGTGACCTTCGACAGCAGCGCGATGCCGGCCACCACCCTGCAGACTTTGTCCAGCCTGCGGCCATTGGCCATGTCGGGCTTCGGCAGCCTTTCGATCAGCTCGACACTGGCCGCCCAGGACTTCAGCCAAAGCGGCGGCGCGCTGGGCGGCATCGGCAGCCTGGTCGTGAGCAACAGCTTCAGCCAGACGGGTGGCAGCATCGCGATGGGCAACATCACCATCGTGCAGAACAGCGGCAACCTGTCCTTCGCCAGCCTGAGCGGCAACACGGTGGCACTGGTGGCGGGTTCCGGTGCGATCAGCCAGAGCGGGCCCCTGGTGGCATCCACGCTGACGACCTCCTCGGTCACCGGTACCAGCCTCGGGCATCTCGGCAACCAGATCGGCAACCTGTTGGCCGAAAACCTGGGTAGCGGTGCGATCACTGTCGTCAACACCGGCCCGCTCAATGTGATGGGCCTGGACAACGCGGGCGGCAACATCGTGGTGAGCACGTTCGGTGGCCTCGCGACGTATGGCGTCGTGGAATCGGCCGTTGGCAGCGTCGCCCTGGCCGCCATAGGGCCCAGCGGCAACCTGGCCATCTTCAGCCCGGTGACCGCCGGCAACCAGGTGGAGTTGTCGGCGTCCGGCGCACTGACCCAGGACGCTGCGGTGCTGGGCACCAATGGCGTCACTGCAGATGCGGGCCTGTCGATCGTGTACGGGCCCCTTGCCACGGCGAACTTCGACCCGGTGGTTTACCGCATCAACGGCGTTGTGACCGCCTCGCCACCCACGGAAACTTTGTTCGGCTCCGGCGCGGCCACGGAGCGGCCGGTGGATGCGCTGGTGACCTTTGTCTCGCTGTTGCAGCAGGCCTCTGACCCAGCACCCCCGCCAGAACCCGATGACTTCAATGCCGACGGCACGCGCAAGAAGGCAACGGACGACACCATCGTCACCGAGGGGGAAGTATGCAAGTGAACCTGGCACGGCACTGGATGTGCCTGACGGCTCTGGCGGCCGGGCTGCTGGCGCCGATGGCGGCCCACGCGCAGGCGGTGGGGCAGGTCGAATTTGCCCGCGGTGTCGGTTACGCCCAGACACCCGGGCAGGGCGCCCGCATCCTGGGCAAGGGGATGGAGCTGCGCGAGGGCGACACGCTGAGCACCTCCCAGGGCTCGTCGGCCATCATCCGCATGCAGGACGGCACCCGCATGACGTTGCGCCCGGGGACCGACCTGGTGCTGCAGCGTTTCCAGTACCGCGAAGGCGCGGCCAACAACAGCATGGTCATGCAGCTGTTTTCGGGTGGCTTGCGGGCCATCACCGGCCTGATATCCAAGGACGCGCCGGAAGCGGCGAAGCTGCAGACCAAGACCGCCACCATCGGCATCCGGGGCACGGATTTCGACGCGCGGCTGTGCCAGCGCGATTGCGCCGCCGAGTCGTCGCAGCTCACCGAACAGCCCCGGGCCAATGCGGTGCAGGCCAGTGCCAAGATGGTGTCGACCCAGGGCGAGATCAACGCGGTGGACGGCAACGGCACGCGCCGCCGGCTGGTGGACGGCGGCGCCATCTACCCCGGGGAGACGGTCGAGACCGGGCCTGCCGCGCGCGGCGTGCTGGCCTTTCGCGACGACAGCCGCCTGACGCTGGGCGCGGCCACCCGTTTCCGTGTCGACAGCTTCGTGTTTGACGCCGCGAACCCGGGCGAGGGCAAGTTCCTGGTCTCGCTGCTGCGCGGCTCTATGCGGGCGCTCACCGGCCTGATCGGCAAGGCCAACAACCGCAATGTCGGCTTCACCACCGCCACGGCCACGGTGGGCATCCGTGGCACCGGCCTGGACATGCAGTGCGACGATACCTGCAGCTTCTTCACCTGGCTGGGCACGGTCGAGGTCACGCCGACCAATCCGGCGCAGGGCGGTGGCCTGAGTGCGCTGCAGGTGCTGAGCGCCGGGCAGGGGCTTTTCGTGAGCTCCACCGGCATCCGCGCCCTGGCAGCGCCTCCGCCGGAGATGATCAACCTGCCGCGTCCCGACGAGGTGCAGGTCGACACGAACCAGCTGTTCTCGGGCGTCTCCATGCCGCAGGATCAGGAAGGCCTGTACGTGTTC
>JBIKTP010000175.1:0-5695 GCA_044348035.1 Burkholderiaceae bacterium | reverse complement strand
CACTTCTGCGGGGATGCCATCGGCCACGGCGACCCAGGTGATCACGCCCTTGACCTTGACGGCATCCGACCCCGGCGTGCCGCTCTTGGTGTCGGGCACCAGCAGCGCATGGACCTGCGCCACCGAACCATCGGCGTTGTGGCTGCAGCCGGTGCATTCGATGACATGGCCGTACTTGAGCCGCACCCGGTTGCCGGGGAACAGGCGGAAGAAGCCCTTGGGCGGTGTTTGTTCGAAGTCGCTGCGCTCGATCCAGAGTTCGCGGCCCATCTTGAACTGCCGTTTGCCGAGCGCGGGCAGGTGCGGATGCACGGGTGCACTGCAGTCGTCCAGGAATCCGCTCTGGACGCCCCTCGCGGCGCCCATGACCTCGTCCCAGTTGGTGATCAGCAGTGGGAGCGGGTCCAGCACCGCCATGGCGCGCGACGCCGACACATCGAGCGTCTCGCGCAGGCAGCCTTCCAGGGTGCTGTAGTCGGTCCAGCCGCCGGCCTTGCTGGTGCCGGTGCGCTCGGCCATCAGGCGCAGGCTCTCGGGCGTATAGCCGCGCCGGCGCAGGCCGACGATGGTGGGCATGCGCGGGTCGTCCCAGCCGCTCACCTTGCCGTCGTAGACCAGCGCGGCGAGCTTGCGCTTGCTGGTGATCACGTAGGTCAGGTTGAGCCGGGCGAATTCGTACTGCCTCGGCGCAGGCGCCCTGAGCAGCCCGCCATCGATCAGCCGCTGCAGCAGCCAGTCGTACCACGGCCGCTGGTCTTCGAACTCCAGCGTGCAGATGCTGTGGGTGATCTGCTCCAGCGCATCCTCGATCGGGTGCGCGTAGGCGTACATCGGGTAGATGCACCACTTGTTGCCGGTGTTGTGGTGCTCGGCACGGCGGATCCGGTAGATGGTCGGGTCGCGCATGTTGATGTTGGGGCTGGCCATGTCGACCTTGGCCCGCAGCACCATGCTGCCGTCAGCATGGCGGCCATCGCGCATCTCGCGAAAGCGCGCCAGATGGTCTGACGGCGAGCGGTCGCGGAAGCGGCTGTTCACGCCGGGTTTGCCGAAGTCACCCCGGTTCAGGCGCATTTCCTCGGCGTTTTGTTCGTCCACATAGGCATGGCCGGATTCGATCAGGTATTCGGCGGCGCGGTACATGAAATCGAAGTAATCGCTCGCATGGTAGAGGTGGCTGGTGCCATTGGCCTCCCAGTCGAAGCCCAGCCAGCGCACGGTGTCCATGATGCCGTCGACGAACTCCTGGTCTTCCTTCTCGGGGTTGGTGTCGTCGAAGCGGAGGTGGCAGATGCCGCCATAGTCGCGCGCCAGCCCGAAGTTGATGCAGATGCTCTTCGCGTGGCCGATGTGCAGGTAGCCGTTGGGCTCGGGCGGAAAACGCGTGCGGATGCGCGCCGTATCCAGTGGCCCCCGTGCATGGTGTGCACCGTCGCCCGGGTTGCCACCCCAGTGGCGGGCTGCGTTGGTGCCGGCCTCCAGGTCCGATTCGATGATCTGGCGCAGGAAGTTGCTGGGTCGGAAGGCTTCAGGTGCAGCGGGCACGGCGGATGGTTTCACGGAGGGGGCTGGGTGGCTCATGGTCGGATTTTAGGCGGCGAGGCTCTCGGGCATGCGTCGGGCGCTGCCAGCGTGCCGGCCGGCAATGTTACGTTTGGCAATCCTTGTCACATCCGGGTGGCCATCTGCGCGTGGCGCCCGGCCGTTGTGGGTGCAGAGGTGACGCCGTTGCCTCGTGGTTTTCAACGAGGAGTCCAACATGGTTAACGGTCCTGGCATTCAATCGCTGGCGCGGGCGGCGGGGGTGGTTTTCGTGGCATGGGGCATGGCAGGTGCAGCACAGGCGCGCGACGTGGTGTGGTCCGTCGGCATTGGCAGCCCGGGTGTTCATGTGGGGGTCGGCAATGCCCCGCAGGTGGTGCATGCCCGGCCCATCGTCGTGGCGCCGCAGCCGGTCTATATGTACCGGCCGCCGGTGGTGGTGCATCCGCGGCCGATGGTCCGCCACAGTCCGCCAGTCGTTGTACTGGCTCCCCAGACCTACTACTACGCGCCGTCGGGCTGGGTGCCGCATGGCTACCGCAAGGGCTGGCGCGAGCGCCGTGATGAGCGCCATGACCGCTGGGACCGCTGGGATGACCGGCGCGGTGGGCGCTTCGACTACCACGACCACCGTTGATGGCAGGCCTGCCTCGCGGGCCTATTGGCCGAAACGCTTGCCAGCCTGCAGGTAGGCCAGTTCCCTGGCCGTGCTGGTGCGCCCGAGCACCGCATTGCGGTGGGGAAAGCGGCCGTAGGCGGCGACGATGTCCCGGTGTTCTCGTGCCGCCGCAAGGTTCTGTTCCAGATGGCCGGCGTGGGCTGGGCCTGCGATAGCCACCAGGTTCTCGAAATGGCGCACGCAGTCGGTCTGGCTGGACAGGTCTTCGGCATGCATCAGCGGCATGGCCATGAAGACACGGCCGACCAACGGCAGTGCGGCATCCTCTCCCTGGGCCAGCGTCCGCCCTGCCAGCGCCCGCGCACGCGGGTCCCCGGCAAAGGCTTTTGCCTGGCCGCGGAACACATTGCGGGTGAACTGGTCCAGCAGCACGACGAGTGCCAGGCGGTGCAGCACTGGCGGCTCCCAGTCGGACAGGCCGCCATCGACGGCGGCTTCCACGAGGCTGCCGAAGCGGGTGCGGATCTCTTGGTCGATCACCGCGCCGCCGCCGAACCAGACCTCGCCCATGGGTTGTGTCGGCCATCCGGTGACCAGCCCGTCACCAAACCAGTAGTCCAGCACCGTATCCGGGGTCATGGCCTGCAGATATTGAAGTTGAATACGCGGTTGGACAGCGCGGGGTCGCGGTCTAGCAGCACGGGGGTGCTGGCCAGGCGCACGGGAGGCAGCGACTGGCCTGCATAGGCGGACTCGCCGGCGTCCAGCGGCAGCGTCTGCCCGCCCTGCTCGATGACCACGCGGCCCTCGCGCACCATCAGGTACACGCTGCCCTCCTGGGGTTGCGCCGGGGGCGCGGTGCCGAACTGCTGCTCCAGGTTGAGCTCCACCGATTCGGGTGCGGGGGTGGACAGGGTGTTGAAATACACCGGCGTACTGGCCAGCGGACGCGCCGAGCTCTGCCCGGCGGGCACCATCCCGGCCTGCCCGGCGGGAATAGCCACCTCGCGCCCGTCGCTGGATGCCAGCGTGATCTCGCCTGAGCGGGTGGAGGCAAACAGCGACTGGTCGCACTGCGCGTCGGTGAGGTCTGCCTCGGGCGGGTTGTCGCTGGCCTCCGCCTTGCCGCAGGCCAGGTCGAACACCGTGCCGCGGATGCCCACGGTGGCGGTGCTGGTCTTGAACTGCACCTGACGCGGTGCGGCCTTCGCGATCAGCCCGGTGGCCACCCGCAGCCCGCCGCTGAGCAGCTGCAGCAGCATGTTGCCGCGTGCCGGCTGCGCCGCATCAAAGCTGAACTGCGCCAGCGCCAGGCGCGTGCCGCTGTTGAGCGTGACGCGCGAATCGTCGCGGAAACCCAGCACCGCATGGCCGCCAGGGGCGGTGGCAACGCGGTCGCTGGCGTACAGCGCAGCGCCCGGAGCCACCTCGATCTGTCGCGTGTCGCGCTCCACCGTCACTGTGCCTTGTGCCTGCATCAGGCGGGCGATCACCGGCGGGCCGCTGTTGGGCCGGCTGCTGCGCTCGGCGCTCTCGCCCCCCGGCGTGCAGTCGTTGTTGCACAGCCGCGCGGTGTAGTCGGTACCGCGGATGCCGATGGTGGCGGTGCTCACCTGGAGCTTGTAGGCGTCCACATTGCCGCGCTTGCCGATCGAGCCGGTGATGGCGCGCAGGCCCCCCTTGAGCAGCCCGAGGACCAGGCTGTCGGACTGCGGCTCCTCGCGGGTGTAGTTGTAGGCCTGCACGGTGATGCGCGAGTCCGGGCGGATGGCGGTCTCGCCGCCATCGGTGAAGCGCAGGCGCACGGTGCTGTTGCGCGTGGTGGTCAGCGCATCGCCCACGCCCAGCGCGGAGCCGCGCGCCAGGATGCTCTGGCGCCCGTCGGCGCGGGTGACGTAGGCGGTGCCCTCCACCGAGGTGGCGTTGGCCACGCGTGGGGGGGTGGCGGTCTGCGCGTGGGCGGTGCCAAAGCCGGCCAGCAGCGCGGCGAACACCAGCGCCGGTGCCAGCGCGGGTGCGCCAGGAGATGTGCCAAGGAAGTGGCGGTGGCCGCAGCGCGAGGGGCAGCGAGGGGCGTTCATCGGCAGCCTTCCACTTCGATTTCTTCTTCGGGTTCGGAGTTCAAGGTGGCCGCCACCCGGGGTGCCAGGTCCGCGGCCAGATCATCATCGGGCAACGACCGGTCGATGGCTACGGTGACGGGGCTGACGAAGGTCAGCTGTTCGACGGGCAGCGCCGGCGCCACGCCCGTCAGCAGCACGGCTGTGGGGGTGTAGTTCACCGTGATGGTGCTCGGTGCCACCGCAGAGGAGAAGGCCCCCGTGGAGCTGGCAAACTGCAGCACCCGGAAGCTGCTGCCCGCCGGGGCGCTGAACCCGCCGATCTGCGAGACGTTCAGCGTGCCGGCCAGCGCCGCCGTGCCGCCCACCTCGATCCAGTCGAAGCCGCTGGTGGGGGTGGTGCCGGCCAGCTCGATGTTGACCACGCTGGCCGCGTTGAGCACCAGGTTGCCGGTGACCATCAGCTTGCCCGGCGAGGCGCCCGGGGACAGGTTGACAGTGCCCAGGGTGACCGTGCCGTCCACCGTGCCGTTGCCGCTCAGGCTGCCGGCATTGAGTGCGAGGTCGCCCTGCAGCGTGCCCCCGCCGAGCACGACAGTGCCGCTTTGCTGCGTCACCCCGCCGGTGAAGGTGGATGTGCCGCTTTGCACGTTGAGCGTGCCGCGGTTGTTCAGGGCCTGCGTGAAGCTCAGCCCCCCGCCCAGATTGATCGTGCCCTGGTTGTCGATGGCGTTGGTGATGGTGGCACCGGCCAGGTTCAGCGTGCCGGTATTGGTCAGTGCGCCCGAGTTGGTCCAGGCCACCGGGTTGGTGGGGCTCAGGCTGAGGCTTCCGCCAGCCATGTCCAGGTTGCCGCTGCCGGTGAATGCGCCGCCGGACACGTTGAATACACCTGAAACTGCCAGACTGCTGTTGACAGGCAGGGTGAGGGTCCCGCCCTCCAGGTATAGATCGACACCTGCGGGCAACACGGAGTTGCCACCCAATGTCAGACCACCCGAGCGCAGCGTCAGCGAGCCATTGGGTACCGTGAGGGCGTTGAAGGTCAGGTTCAGGCCATCGATGACCCGGTCGCCGGTGCCCGCAAACTCGAATGTGCTGCCGTTGGTGAAGTCCAGCTCCCCTGTGCCGCTGATGGTGCCATTCTCCCAGCGGAACAAGCCCGAGGGATTGTTCATCGCCAGCCTGCTGCCGGACGCCAGCGCCATCTCGCCGCCCAGCTGTCGTGCCTGCGTGCCCGCCACGGTGACCGTGCCCGCGACGTTGAAGCTGCCGTAGTTGAAGAGGCTTCCACCGATGGTGGTGTTGGTCAGGGTGGCGGCAGCGCCTGCGGCATTGGTGAAGTTCCCGGGCAGGGTAATGCCACTGGCGCTGGTCACGCCCTGGTTGGTCAGCGCCCCGCTTCCGCCGAAGGCCAGGCTGTTGAGCTGCGTCGTGGTGCCGGATTGCAGCAGCAGGCCACTGCCGGTACCGG
>JBIKTP010000174.1:0-5741 GCA_044348035.1 Burkholderiaceae bacterium | reverse complement strand
GCAGTCGAACAGCGGCAAGATGATCGGCCTGCGCGCCGACATGGATGCGCTGCCGATGGCCGAGCACAACGATTTCGCCTGGAGATCCACCACCAGCGGCCTGATGCATGGCTGTGGCCACGATGGCCACACCGCCATGCTGGTCGGTGCTGCGCGTTACCTGGCCGAGACGCGCAATTTCGACGGCACCGCCATCCTGATCTTCCAGCCTGGAGAAGAAGGTTATGCGGGTGCCCGCGCCATGATCGAGGACGGCCTTTTCCAGCGCTTCCCGGTGGATGCCGTCTACGGCATGCACAACTGGCCGGCCATGCGCCCGGGCACGGTGGGCATCAATCCCGGGCCGATGATGGCCGCTGCCGACCGCATCACCATCACGATCACCGGCCGTGGCGGCCATGGTGCCCACCCCTACAACACCGTCGACCCGGTGCTGGTGGCCGGCCACATCATCACTGCGGTGCAAAGCATCGTGTCGCGCAACGTGCGCCCGATCGACTCGGCCGTGATCAGCGTGTGTGCGATGCGGGCCGGCGAGCTGGCGGCGATGAGCGTGATTCCCGATACGGTGACCCTGGTGGGCACGGTGCGCACGTTCAGTGCCGGCGTGCAGTCCATGGTCGAGCGCCGCCTGACCGAGCTCTGCGGCGCCATCGCCATGGGTTTCGGTGCGACTGCGAGTGTGGTGTACGAGCGCAGCTACCCGGCGACGATCAACTCACCTGCGGAGGCGCATTTCGCAGCGGAGGTGGCCACCCGGCTGCTCGGCGCCGAACATGTCGTGCGCGACCTGGAGCCGAGCATGGGCGCTGAAGACTTCTCGTTCATGCTGCAGGTCAAGCCCGGCGCCTACCTGCGCATAGGGCAGGGCGAGGAAAACGGCGTCGGCTCCTGCTTCCTGCACAACAGCCGCTACGACTTCAACGACGAGATCCTGCCGCTGGGGTCTGCGCTGCATGCGGGGCTGGTGGAGCAGTCCATGCCGCTGGCTGCCGACTGATTTCCAGGAATCCGGTTGCCGGGAAAAAACACCCGACCTACACGACGGTGTTCAAAGAGCGGCTCGGTTCAACGCGATTGTCAGGGTCGATCGCAACCGATCCACGACAGCAGGCAAGGGCTCGGGGAGGCGCTCGTTTTTCTTGAGAAAGGCCGGCCACAACGATTGTCGTGAGGAGTCGTATGCAAACTCGTCCGTCAGCCCAATCGGCACGGCATCGGGCACGGACATGCCGCGCCGCTCGAAGGTGGCTTTGATCGCTTGGGCCAGCAAATGGGTGTCCAGGGTTTCACGCTCCAGCAGCACCGAAAGATCGAAATAGTCCTTCAGGCGGCTGTTGGTCATGCCCAGCAGGGTGATGGCGTGGAGTTTTTCCGCGATGACCGTGTAGGTCGGGTAGGTCCGCAGCCGGGGTGCCGGAAGATCGTCCAGCAAAACCGGATAGACCGAATCCACCGGCGCCGGTGTGACGGCATCGCCGAAGCCGACATCGATCTGCGTCTTGCAGCGCGCCTTGGCCAGTTCGCCCGCAAGGATCACGCGAACGCCAGCGTAGCCGGCTTCCTTGCGGATTTCCTCGACTGTGACCGATGCGGGGTCGAATGCAATGCCGTCGCCAACAACCACGGCGGCGATGTCGCGAAAGGTTTCGGCGACCGACGGCAGATCGCTCGCACCCAAGCCGAGCAGGTCGGCGTCGCGCGTCGCCCGGTGCGGCATGTCGTACCAGAGCGTGAACAGCAGCGCGCCCTTGAGCAGAAAGCGGTCCGCATGTTGCGATTGCGTCATGCGGTAGAGGATGCGCTCCAGCGCGAATCGCACCAGCACCTGGTTGAAATCGACACCCTGCGCCTTGGCCACGTTGAGCAGGCGCGCACGTACGGACGCGGCGACGTTGGGATTGGCGGGGTTCATCCGATGCTCTCCAGGTAAGGCCGGATCACGTTGGCGACGCGGCAGACCTGGGCGTTGCGCCAGATGTCATCGACCGATGCCTTGTTGCGGGAGCGGGCGTCCTTCAGGGCCTCCAGCGCCACGTCCAGGCCGATCTTGTTGCGATGCTTGAAGCAGTCCGCCACGGTCTTGGCCACGCCGTAGACCCGGAGCGTGACGCCATCGCGTTCAACTTCCTCGATGCCCGCCGTGTAGGCTTCGCCCGTGAACTGCACCATCTTGATCGGCGGATAGTCGAACCGTGGGGCATGGCTGCCGCGCGGCATGGCGACCCAGACCTGGCGCGGCAGTTGGGTGGTCAGCTCGTGGAACTGCAGCGCAGTGAGCAGGCAGAACACGGCTTGCGGCACCTTGGTGGCGACGGTCACGAGGCTCTCGTGTTCGGACGCTTGGGACTCCGGCAGGCGGTACAGGCCACGCCCAACCCGGTCCAGCAGACCCGCAGCGGTCAGGCGGGTCAGGACGACCCTAGGCGCATCGATGGCGCCCAGATCGCTGGCGCGCAGCAGCCCCTTCTGGCTGGCCAGACCGAGGACGCGCTGGGTATGGGTGTCGGGAAGCATGGCCGGAGTATGTTCCGTTTATTCGTCGATTGCAATATATGGACGAAATATAGGAACTCCCAAGCTGGCCTGTTGCCGCTTCGCAACTAGGTATACCGCTTGCTCCGCAGATTGCTCTTCATCTCCCGCAGCCGCGGCTGCACCGTCTCACCACCAATCCCCAGCGCGACGCAGGTGGCCAGGATGTCGATGACCAGCAGGTGCAGCAGGCGCGACACCATCGGGCTGTAGTTGTCGAAACCCTCCGGGTGGTCGGCCGACAGATGGATGTGCCCGCTGCCGGCCAGCGGTGAGCCGGACGCGGTGATCACGATGGTGGTGGCGCCGTTGCGCCGGGCGATGTCGCAGGCGTCCATCAGGTCGCGTGTGCGCCCGGAGTTGGAGATCACCACCACGCAGTCACCCGGGCCCAGCAGCGAGGCGCTCATCACCTGCATGTGGCCGTCGCTGTAGGCGATGGCGTTCACCCCCAGCCGGAAGAACTTGTGCTGGGCGTCCTGGGCCACCACGCCGGAGTTGCCGACACCGAAGAACTCGATGCGTTTGCCGGCGCGGTAGGTGGCGACCAGCGCGGCAGCGGCCTTCTCGAAGGCGGCGGTGCTGGCATCGTTGCGGTACTTGAGGAAGGCCGCCACCGTGTTGTCGATCACCTTCACCATGATGTCGCCCGTCTTGTCGTCGGCGTCGACGCTGCGGTGGATGAAGGGCACACCTTCGCTGACGCTGCCCACCAGCTTGCGCTTGAAATCCGAGAGGCCGTCGTAGCCCACGCTGCGGCAAAAGCGCACCACGGTGGGCTTGCTGACATGGGCGCGGTCGGCCAGCTCGGTCACCGGCAGGCTGGCGAAGGCGCGCGGGTCCTGCAGCACGAGTCTGGCCACCCGCTGCTCGGCGGGTGCCAGCGAGGGCAGCGAGGCCTTGATGCGTTCGAGCATGGCTGTGGCGGCGGCCGGTGCGTCAGCTTTCCTCGGCCCAGCAGAAGCCGTCGCGCGCAATCATGGCGCTCGAGGCACTGGGCCCCCAGGTGCCGGGCGCATAGGGGCGCGGGCCCTGGGTGTCGCTGCTCCAGTTGTCCAGCACCGGTTCGATCCAGCGCCAGGCCTCCTCCTGTTCGTCGCTGCGCACGAACAGGTTCAGCCGCCCGGCGATCACGTCCAGCAGCAGCCGCTCGTAGGCGCCCACGCGTTCGGAGCCGAATCGCTTGTCGAAATCCAGGTCGAGCTGCACCGGGGCCAGTGTCTGAGCATTGCGCCGGTTGTCCGGGCCCTGCGCCAGCAGGTGCAGTTCCAGCCCGTCGCGCGGCTGCAGGTTGATCACCAGGCGGTTGGCGTCGCCGATGCTGGAGTTGAAGATCGCGTGCGGCGTGGGCCGGAAATTCACGACGATGCGCGCGTCACGCCCGGCCAGGCGCTTGCCGGTGCGGATGTAGAAGGGCACACCGGCCCAGCGCCAGTTGGAGATCCCGGTGCGCAGCGCGACGAAGGTCTCGGTGTTGCTGCGCGGGTCGACACCGGCCTCGCCGCGGTAGGCCAGCACCGGTGCGCCTGCCATGTTGCCGGCGCCGTACTGTCCGCGGATGGCGTCGGTGGCCAGCGAGGCGGCGCTCCAGGGCTTGAGCGAGCGCAGCACCTTGAGTTTTTCATCGCGGATCGCATCGGCATGCGAGTTGATCGGCGGCTCCATGCCGATGGCGCACAGCAACTGCAATGCGTGGTTCTGCACCATGTCGCGCAGGGCGCCGGTGGTCTCGTAGAAGGCGCCGCGTTTCTCGACGCCGATCTCCTCGGCAATCGTGATCTGGATGTTGGCGATGTGCTCGCGCCGCCACAGCGGCTCGAACAGGGCATTGCCGAAACGCAGCGCGAACAGGTTCTGCACCGCCGGCTTGCCCAGGTAGTGGTCGATGCGAAAGACCTGCCTTTCGTCGAAGATGCGGCACACCGTGCTGTTGATGGCGCGGTTGGAGGCGAGGTCATGGCCCAGCGGCTTTTCCAGCACCACGCGGGTGTGGGGCGTGTTCAGGCCGACCGCCGCGATCTGCTCGCAGACGGTGGTGAACAGCGTGGGGGCGGTGGCCACGTACATCACGACCGTGTCGGCATTGCGCGCGCGCAGGGTCTGGGCGAGGCGGGTGTAGTCGTCGGGCCGGGAGAGGTCCATGCGCACGAAATCGAGCAGGGCGGCAAAGCGCGCGAACTCGTCCGTGCTGGGGCGCTTGGACAACTCGACCTTGTCGAAGCGGCCATGGATCAGGCTGCGGTACTGGTCGGCGCTGAGGTCGTCGCGCCCGATGCCGATGATGCGGCCGCCTTCGGGCAGGGTACCGTGGCGAAACGCCTGGAACAGCGCCGGCATGAGTTTGCGCCAGGCGAGGTCGCCCGTGCCGCCGAACAAGACAAGATCAAAGGACATGGTTGGAAAGTTACCAGAGTGGCTAGAATTAATGTAACTTTGTTTCTTCCATAATTCAAGCATGCCAGCCGCCGGTGTTGTGTGTTGCGATACCCGACCGGCCCCCTTGATCGGACCCCCATGAACCAGCTCGATGCCCTCAAACAGTTCACCACCGTGGTTGCCGACACCGGTGACTTCAAGCAGCTCTCGCAGTTCAAGCCTCAGGATGCGACCACCAACCCTTCGCTGATCCTCAAGGCGGTGCAGAAGCCCGACTACCAGGGGCTGCTGCAGCACACCGTGAGCAATTTCCGTTCCCGTCCGCTGGACGAGACCATGGACCGGCTGCTGGTGCGTTTCGGCTGCGAAATCCTGTCGCTCATCCCGGGCCGGGTGTCGACCGAAGTCGATGCGCGCCTGAGCTTCGACACCAGTGCCACGGTGACCCGGGCCGAACGCATCATCGAGCTCTACCAGGCGCAGGGCATCCATGTCGACCGGGTATTGATCAAGATCGCCGCCACCTGGGAAGGTATCCAGGCGGCGGCCCAGCTGGAGCGGCGCGGCATCCACACCAACCTCACCCTGCTGTTCGCGTTCTGCCAGGCAGTGGCCTGCGGGCAGGCCAGGGTGCAGCTGATCTCGCCCTTTGTCGGGCGCATCTACGACTGGTACAAGAAGTCGGCAGGGGCTGCCTGGGACGAGGCCGCCCGGGCGGGCGCGCAGGACCCTGGCGTGCAGTCGGTGCGCGCCATCTACAACCACTACAAGAAGTTTGGCATCGCGACCGAGATCATGGGCGCGAGTTTCCGCAACGTCGGGCAGATCCA
>JBIKTP010000005.1:0-16177 GCA_044348035.1 Burkholderiaceae bacterium | reverse complement strand
GTTTCGCCGCCGGGTTTGTCGGCGGCTTCGAGCGCGACCGGCCCGAGCTCGCGGCCATCGCGCTGGCCACCGACAGCGCCACCCTCACGGCGATCGCCAACGGGCATGCATTCAGCTCGGTGTTCTCGCGCCAGGTCCGCGCGCTGGGTGGCTCCGGGGACGTGCTGCTGGCGATCTCCGCCGACGGCAACTGCGCGAACCTGCTGGACGCGATCCAGGCCGCCCATGAGCGCGAAATGGTTGTCATCGGCCTGACGGGCCATGGTGGTGGCCGCATGGCCCAGGCCCTGGGCGACACCGATGTACATGTCTGTGTGCCCCACGACCGGCCTGCCCGGGTGCTCGAGGTACAGATGCTGGCCTTGCACTGCATGTGCGATGCCGTCGACACACAATTGCTGGGTGAACAGGAGGAACCTACACCATGATGACCCGATCCCGTCGAGTTTTTGCCACAGCGCTGGGCGCTGCCGGCCTGGGCGCTGTGCTGGGCGGCTGTGCCCCGATCATGATCGGGACGGCCGCCGTCGGGGTGCTGGTGGCCACCGACCGCCGCACCTCCGGCGCCCAGCTCGAGGACGAAACCATCCAGCTGCGCGCCGCCGGCCGCATTCGCGAGAGCGTGGGTGACCGCGTCCACGTGAATGTCAACAGCTACAACCGCCAGGTACTGCTGACCGGCGAGGTGCCCAACCCCCAGGACAGGCAGCTGGTGGAGCAGATCGTCTCGCGCGTCGAGAACGTGCGCGCGATCGTCAACGAGCTCGGCGTGATGGGCAACTCGACGCTGACGCAGCGCTCCTCCGACACCCTGATCACCGGCCGCGTCAAGGCGGCCATGGTCGACGCCAAGGACATCTTCGCCAACTCGTTCAAGGTCGTGACCGAGCGTGGCACCACCTACCTGATGGGGCGGGTCACGCAGCGCGAGGCCAACCGCGCCACCGAGATCACGCGCAGCACCTCCGGCGTGCAGCGCGTGGTGCGGGTGCTGGAGATCATCTCCGAAGAGGAATTGCAGCGCACCTTGCCGCAGGAGCCTTCCAGGCCGGCGGCCTCTGCACCGAGGCCCTGACCCGGTACCCCGCGCGGCAGCGGAGCAGGCCCATCCAGAGGCCGCCGCGCACGGCCGCCCGAAGCGGCCGGCCTGCCCCCCAGTGAACCGGCCAGACAGGGGGCGTCTTCTACTTCAGCCGCTTGATCAGGCTGGAGGTGTCCCAGCGCTTGCCGCCGAGCTGCTGCACGTCGCCGTAGAACTGGTCGACCAGCGCCGTGACCGGGACCCGAGCGCCGTTGCGCCGGGCCTCGTCGAGCACCAGGCCAAGGTCCTTGCGCATCCAGTCGACCGCAAAGCCGAAGTCGAACTTGTCGGCCACCATGGTCTTGCCGCGGTTGTCCATCTGCCAGCTCTGCGCCGCGCCCTTGCCGATCACGTCGAGCACCTGGTTCATGTCCAGCCCGGCCTTCTGGCCGAAGGCGATGGCTTCGCTCAGGCCCTGCACCAGGCCGGCGATGCAGATCTGGTTGACCATCTTGGCCAGCTGGCCGGCACCGCTGGCGCCCAGCAGCGTGAAGGCGCGCGAGAAGGCCATGGCCGCCGGGGCCACGGATTCGAAAGCCGCCGCATCGCCGCCACACATGACCGTGAGCATGCCATTCTGTGCACCCGCCTGACCGCCGGAGACCGGTGCGTCGATGAACTGAAGCCCCCGCTTGCGCGCCTCGGCATCGAGTTCGCGCGCCACATCGGCCGAGGCCGTTGTGTGGTCCACGAAGATGCTGCCCGGGCGCATGCCGGCGAATGCGCCGTCTGTGGTGCGGGTGCCGTCACCGAGGTCGGCGCCCAGGGTGACGCTGCGCAGGTCGTCGTCATTGCCGACACAGCAAAAGACGATGTCGGCCCCGGCAGCTGCCTCGCGCGGCGTGGCGGCGCTGCGCGGGCCGGTGGTTGCGGCGTATTCGGCGCACCAGGCGGCGGCCTTGGCGCCACTGCGGTTGTAGACCGTGACCGCGTGTCCGGCCAGTGCCAGATGGCCAGCCATGGGGTAACCCATCACCCCGAGTCCGAGAAAGGCCACGGTTCGCGAAGGAGCGGCGGAGTAGGTCTTGGGGTTGGTGCTTGGCATGGAGTGGGGTGAATCAGACGATGGCGAAGTTCTCGGTGCCGGCGCTGAGGTCCTGGGTGCGGCCGCGCTGGCTGTTGAGCTTGATCTGCAGGCGCAGGTCGTTCAGGGAGTCGGCGTTGCGCAAGGCGTCCTCGTAGGAGATGATGTTGTTCTCGTAGGCGTCGAACAGCGCCTGGTCGAAGGTCTGCATGCCCAGGTTGCGGCTCTTCTTCATGACCTCCTTGATCTCGGAGACGTCGCCCTTGAAGATCAGGTCGGACACCAGCGGCGTGTTGAGCATCACCTCCACGACAGCGGTGCGGCCCTTGCTGTCCTGCTTGGGGATCAGCCGCTGCGACACCAGCGCCTTGAGGTTGAGCGAGAGGTCCATCAGCAGCTGCGAGCGGCGTTCTTCCGGGAAGAAGTTGATGATGCGGTCCAGCGCCTGGTTGGCGCTGTTGGCGTGCAGCGTGGCCAGGCACAGGTGGCCGGTCTCGGCGAACGCAACGGCGTGCTCCATGGTTTCGCGGTCGCGGATCTCGCCCATCAGGATGACGTCGGGGGCCTGGCGCAGCGTGTTCTTGAGGGCGACCTCCCAGCTATCGGTGTCCAGGCCGACCTCGCGCTGGGTCACCACGCAGTTCTTGTGCATGTGCACGAACTCGACCGGGTCCTCGATGGTGATGATGTGGCCGTAGGAGTTCTCGTTGCGAAAGTCCACCATCGCCGCCAGCGTGGTCGACTTGCCCGAACCGGTGGAGCCCACCAGGATGCACAGGCCGCGCTTGGCGATGACGATTTCCTTGAGCACCTGCGGCACCCCCAGCCCGTCAATGGTGGGCAGCACCTGCGGGATCACCCGCATCACCATGCCCACCTTGCCCTGCTGGATGAAGGCGTTCACACGAAATCGCCCGACACCAGGCGGCGAGATCGCGAAGTTGCACTCCTTGGTGCGCTCGAACTCCGCCACCTGCTTGTCGTTCATGACGGAGCGCGCGAGCGCCAGCGTGTGCGCGGCATTGAGTGGCTGGGGTGACACCTTGGTCACCTTGCCGTCCACCTTGATGGCGGGCGGGAAGTCGCCGGTGATGAACAGGTCGCTGCCGTTGCGGCTGATCATCAGCCGGAGCAGGTCGTTGATGAACTTGGTGGCCTGGTCGCGTTCCATGTGTCGTGTGCTCCCTGGGGGTGGTCACTTCTTCTCGCTCAGGCGCGCACTCACCATACGCAGGCGCAGAGACAACTTGCGGGCCAGCAGCGCAATCAGGTTGGCTGCCAGTGGCGGGTTGGCCGACAGCATGTCGTCCATGGCCTCCGCACTGAGTGCGGCGACCTCACATTCGTTCATCGTGGTGCAGGCCGAGAATCGGATGCCGCTGTCGAGCAGCGACATTTCGCCCAGGATCTCGCCGGGCCGGGTTTCGGCCAGTCGCAGCCGCTCACCCCAGGGCTGCACCCGGTCCACGGCGATCGACCCGGACAGCAGCACCACCATGAAGTTGCCGTACTCGTCCTGGCGGATCACATCGCGGTTGGGTGGCACGGTGGCGAAATCGAAGAACCGCTCCATGCTCTGGATGGACTCCGGCCCGAGGTGGCTCATGTACTTGTCCTTGGCCCACAGCCCTTGCAGCAGCTTGGTGCCGCGCGAAGCGCTGATGCGCTTGGCGTCGATCTCGACGGCGCGGGCCTCCCAGGGCACCAGCAGCGAGGCGTCCAAGCCCAGGCCCGCAAAGGCGGTGCCGAACTGGATGGAGTCAGGTTTGTCCTCCGGCGCTTCCGGCTGGGGCTTGGGCTTGAGGAATTCGAACAGACCTGTCATCGCGCGCTCCTTGTGGGGGATCGGCTCACCCCGGGAAGTTCTCTGGGATCTTGGCCTTGCTGCGGGCTTCGGCAGGGCTGATCACGTTGCGCTTGACCAGTTCGGTCAGATTCTGGTCCAGGGTCTGCATGCCGACGCTGTTGCCGGTCTGGATCGAGGAGTACATCTGGGCGACCTTGGCCTCCCGGATCAGGTTGCGGATGGCACTGGTGCCCACCATGATCTCGTGGGCGGCCACCCGGCCCTGGCCGTCCTTGGTCTTGCACAGCGTCTGCGAGATCACCGCCTGCAGGGATTCGGACAACATGGCGCGAACCATCTCCTTTTCCTCGGCCGGGAACACGTCGATGATGCGGTCGATGGTCTTGGCGGCGCTGGACGTGTGCAGCGTGCCGAACACCAGGTGCCCGGTTTCCGCTGCCGTCATGGCCAGCCGGATGGTTTCGAGGTCGCGCATCTCGCCCACCAGGATGGCGTCCGGGTCTTCGCGCAGTGCCGACCTGAGTGCTGCGGAAAAACTCAAGGTGTGCGGCCCGACCTCGCGCTGGTTGACAAGGCACTTCTTGGACTCGTGCAGGAATTCGATCGGGTCCTCGACCGTGAGGATATGCCCGAACTCGGTCTCGTTGAGGTAGTTCACCATGGCTGCCAGCGTGGTCGACTTGCCCGATCCGGTGGGGCCGGTGACCAGCACCAGACCACGCGGCTTGAGCGCGAAGTCGGCAAAGATCTTCGGGGCGTTGAGCTGCTCCAGCGACAGGATCTTGGACGGAATCGTCCGGAACACGGCACCGGCACCGCGCTGGTGGTTGAACGCGTTGACCCGGAACCGCGCCAGGCCTTCGATCTCGAAGGAGAAGTCGATCTCGAGGAACTCTTCGTAGTTCTTGCGCTGCGTGTCGTTCATGATGTCGTACACCATGGCGTGGACGGCCTTGTGGTCCAGCGGCTCGACATTGATGCGACGTACATCACCGTGGACCCGGATCATGGGGGGCAGGTCGGCCGAGAGATGCAGGTCGGACGCCTTGTTCTTGACGCTGAACGCGAGCAACTGGGTGATATCCACGGATTTCTCGGAAGGTTTGTTACGCTTGGACGATTATGACCATGATTGCAGGCAATCTCCAAGCCGTTCGGGGCCGTATCGACGCCGCGTGCCGGGCCGCCGGCCGCGACCCGGCCGGGGTTCGCCTGCTGGCAGTCTCGAAGACGTTCGGCGTGGATGCGATCCGCGCCGCGCTGCAGGCCGGCCAGACCTGTTTCGGCGAGAACTACATCCAGGAGGCGGTCGACAAGATCCAGGCGCTGCCCGGGTATGGGATCGAGTGGCACTGCATCGGCCCGATCCAGAGCAACAAGACGCGCCTGGTGGCCGAGCATTTCGACTGGGTGCAGTCGCTCGACCGGACCAGGATTGCCGAGCGCCTGCACGCGCAGCGGCCCGCGCACCTGCCGCCGCTGCAGGTGTGCATCCAGGTCAATACCGACGGCGGGCCGACCAAGGCCGGTGTGGCGCCCGCCGATGTGGTGGCGCTGGCCGAGGCCATCCGCAGCCTGCCGCGCCTTCGCCTGCGTGGGCTGATGACCATTCCCGAACCCGCGGTCGACTTTTCGGCGGCGCGCACCCTGCATGTGCGGGCGCGGGAGCTGTTCGACGCGCTCAATGCCGGCGGCCTGGGCCTGGACACCTTGTCCATGGGGATGAGTGCCGACCTGGATGCCGCCATCGACGCCGGCAGCACCATGGTGCGGGTGGGCAGCGCGATCTTCGGCCAGCGCTGAGGCGCCCGAGCCCTCAGGGCAGGGGCAGATGCGTGGTGTTCTTGACCTCCTCCATCACCGCATAGGTGCGGGTCTCGCGCACACCGGGCAGTTGCCACAGAACGGTACCGGCGAACGCGCGGTAGGCTGTCATGTCGGCCATGCGGGTCTTGAGCAGGTAGTCGAAGCCGCCAGCCACCATGTGGCATTCCAGGATGTCGGGGCGGACCTGCACCGCGGCCTTGAAGGCTTCGAACACATGGGGCGTGGTCTTGTCCAGCAGCACCTCGACGAACACCATCATGCCGCGACCGAGCTTGAGCGGGTTCAGGCGCGCCTCGTAGCCCAGGATGTAGCCGTCTTTCGTGAGGCGCTGCACGCGCGCCAGCACGGCTGTTGGCGAGAGCGCCACCGACTCGGCCAGCTTGAGGTTGGACAGGCGGCCATCCCTCTGCAGGCAGTCCAGGATGCGCAGGTCGATGCGGTCGAGCGGGTCGTCGCCCATGGGTCAGGCCACGCGGTAGGTTTCGAGGTGGATGCTGGTCTCGGTGCTGCGGATGCCGCGCACCAGCCGTACCCGCTCCAGCACGCGCGAAAGCTCGGCCAGGTTCTCGGCCCGCAATTGCGCCAGCAGGTCCCATCGGCCGTTGGTGTCATGCAGTGCGGCAACACCCGGCTCGCCCAGCAGGCTGGCGATCACCGCGCGGGTCTCGTTGCCCTCCACCGCCACGCTCATCCAGGCGCTGATGCCCTGCGGCAGCGCGTCGGGCCGCAGCCGCACCGTGTAGCCGACGATCGTGCCGGCGTCTTCCAGCCGGGTGATGCGGTTGCTGACGGTGCCGCGCGAAACCCCCAGCTTGCGGGCCAGGATGGCCACGCTGGTGCGCGCGTTCTGCCGCAACAAGGAGAGCAATTGCTGGTCGGTGGCGTCCATGGCTGCCATTGTGGCATCGGATGCTGACGAATTGCCACGGAATTGCCGAAAAGACAGCATTTCTGGCGATTTACATTGCCATCGCCTGCGCAGACACTGCCTGCCTGTTCCCAACTCGGCCCCAGGCCGCCGCCCCACCATGACCTGTTCCGCCTCCCTCCAGACCCATTTCCTCAGCGCCGACGAGGCCGCGGCGCTGGTGCGCCGGATAGGCATCGCGGCCTGCCTGCGCGGCATGGCCGATGCCATCCATGCCGACTACCTGCGCTGGCAGTCCTTCGACAAGCAGGCCCGGGTGGCCAGCCACTCCGACACCGGGGTGATCGAGCTGATGCCGGTATCCGACGGCGAGACCTACGCCTTCAAGTATGTCAACGGACATCCGTCCAACAGCCGCTTCGGCCTGCCCACGGTCATGGCCTTCGGCCTGCTGGCCGATGTCGCTACCGGCGTGCCGCTGTTCCTCAGCGAGCTGACGCTGACCACCGCCCTGCGCACGGCCGCGATGTCGGTGGTCGCCGCACGGGTGCTGGCACGGCCGGACAGCCGTACCATGGCGCTGATCGGCAATGGCGCACAGAGCGAGTTCCAGGCGCTGGCCTTCCACCACCTGCTGGGCATCCGCACCCTGCGCCTGTTCGACACCGACCCGGCAGCCATGCGCAAGCTGGTCGCCAACCTGGCATCCACCCCCGTGCAGGTGGTCTGCTGCACGTCGGTTGCCGACGCCGTGCGCGGAGCCGATATAGTGACCACCGTGACTGCCGACAAGACCAACGCCACCATCCTGGTGCCCGACATGCTGGCGCCCGGCATGCATGTCAACGGCGTGGGCGGCGACTGCCCCGGCAAGACCGAGCTGCACCCTGGCGTGTTGCGCCGCGCGGCGGTATTTGTCGAATACGAGCCCCAGACCCGCATCGAGGGGGACCTGCAGCAGATGGAGGCCGGCTTTCCCGTCACCGAGATCTGGCGCGTCCTGCAAGGCGCGTCGGCAGGCCGGACCGATGCCGGACAGGTCACCGTGTTCGACTCCGTCGGTTTTGCGCTGGAGGATTATTCCGCGCTGCGCTTCATGCGCGACAACGCGCGCGCGCTGGGCCTGGGGCAGCCGCTGGCGTTGGTGCCCACGCTGGCCGACCCGCGCGACCTGTTCGCGTCCGTCCGCGCACCTGGCGACGCCGTGGCCTGCGCCAGGCACCTGGAGCCGGTCGCGTGACGTCTCCCCTCGCGCCACTGGCGGCCCGCGGTGGCGTGAGCCTGGTCGGGGCACCGACCGATGTCGGCGCCGGCAGCCTGGGCGCGCGCATGGGCCCGGAGGCGCTGCGCGTGGCCGGCATCCACCAGGCCATCGCCCGGTTCGGTGTGGACGTGCGCGATTGCGGCAACCTCGCGGGTCCGGCCAATCCCTGGCAGGACGCCGTGAACGGTTTTCGTCATCTGCCCGAAGTCGTGGCCTGGAACCAGCTGCTGCACGATGCCGTGCATGCCGAACTGCAGGAAGGCCGCATGCCGGTCGTGCTGGGCGGCGACCACTGCCTGGGTATTGGCTCCATCAGCGCGGTGGCGCGCCATTGCCGTGCGCAGGGCCGCCGCCTGCGGGTGCTCTGGCTCGATGCCCATGCCGACTTCAACACCGCCACGCTCACACCCAGCGGCAACATTCACGGCATGCCGGTGGCCTGTCTGTGTGGGCATGGGCCGGCGGCGCTGGCGGGCATCGGCGGGCATGTGCCGGCGCTGAACCCGCGCGACCTGCGCCAGATCGGCATCCGCAGCGTGGACGCCGGCGAAAAGCGCCTGGTGCATGACATGGGCATCGAGGTGTTCGACATGCGCTACATCGACGAGATGGGCATGCGCCACACGATGGAGCTGGCCCTGGCCATGGCCGACCCGGGCACGCATCTGCATGTGAGCCTGGACGTCGACTTCCTCGACCCCGACATCGCGCCCGGCGTGGGCACCACGGTGCGCGGCGGCCCGACCTACCGCGAGGCGCAGCTGTGCATGGAGATGATCGCCGACACCGGCCTGCTGGCCTCGCTGGACATCGTCGAACTCAACCCGGCGCTGGATGTGCGCAACCGCACGGCCGAGCTGGCGGTGGACCTGGTCGAGAGCCTGTTCGGCAAGAGCACGCTGATGCGCAGCGCGGCGCCGCGCGCCTGAGCCGGCGGCTCAGGCGGACACCGGGCAGTCGACCCAGGCGCCGTCTGCAGCGCTGGAGCGGATCACGCTGTCGACGAAACGCAGGCCCTGCAGGCCATCGAAGGCGTTCGGGAAATGCAGGGCCAGCGGGTCGGCCACCGTGCCGGTGCGCCGTGCGGCAATGGCTTCGGCGGCATCGGAGTACAGGTTGGCAAAACCCTCGTGGAACCCTTCCGGATGACCGGCCACGATGCGGGAGGCCCGCGCGGCCAGCGGCAAGGTGCCGGGCCCGTTGGGCGTGCGCAGCTGTGCGGGCTGGTCGAGCAGCTTGACGTGCAGCGCCTGCGGATGCTCCTGCATCCATTCCAGGCTGCCCAGCGTGCCGCTCACGCGGATGCGCAGGCCGTTCTCCACGCCGGCTGCGGCCTGCGTCACCCAGAAGCTGCCGCGCGCCCCGCCGCCCAGGCGCAGCAGTGCGCCCGCAAAGTCATGCGCGACGCGGCCCGGCACGATGCTGCCGACCTCGGCCGCCACCTGGGTCACCTCCATTCCGGTGATGAAACGCAGCAGCTGGTGGGCATGGGTGCCGATGTCGCCCATCACCAGCGAGGGCCCGCCACGGGCCGGATCTTCCTTCCAGGCGCGTCGGCCCGGGCCCGGCCGCGCGCGCCCCCCCTGGACATACTCGACCTGCACCAGGCGGATGTCGCCGAGTTGCCCCTGCGCGACCATGGCACGCGCCTGGCGCACCAGCGGGTACCCGGAGTAGTTGTGGGTCAGGCAGAACACGCGCCCGCTCTCCTGCACGCGCTGGTACAGCAGTTCCGCCTCGGCCAGGGTGTTGGTCATCGGCTTGTCGCAGATGACATCCAGCCCCTGCCCGAGGGCCTGCAGCGCATAGGCGCAGTGGCTGTCGTTGGGCGTCATGATCGCCACGACGTCGGCGCCATCGGGCAGCGCCGCCTGCGCGTCGATCAGCCCAGCGCCACTGGCGTGGCAACGCGATGGCGGCAGGCCGATGGCACGGCCTGCCGCCATCGCGGTGTCGGGGTGGGAGGACAGTGCGGCTGCGACCAGTTCGTAGCGGTCATCCAGCCGGGCAGCCTGGCGGTGCATGGCCCCGATGAAGGAGCCCGGGCCTCCCCCGATGACCGCCAAGCGCAATCGGCGACCCAGCAGGGCGATGACCGGGTTGAGCGACACCGCGCAGGCCCCGCGGAATCAACCGCCTTTCTTGGGGCGCTTGCCGGGATTCTTCTTGCTGCGGGTGGACGTGCCACGCTCCAGGCTGACCTTCTGGCCACGCACGACAGGCTTGGTCATGCCGGCAACAGGGGTGGGTGCGGGGGTGGCTTTGCGTTCGGCTTCGGTGCGGGGTTCTTTGGCCATGGTTTTACTCCATCTGGTTGAATTCAACCCTCGATTAGGCCACACTGGCCGGGCGACCTGGCCAAGCCACCGGTTCAGTGGTGGTGGCGCCAACTGCCGTCCAGCGACAACACGAAGGAGTTGACGGCATCCTGCTGACCGGTCGCGTGCCGGTAGGGAGCGCCGCAACTGCAGACCCCCAGGTAGGGCTGGATGTGCGAGCAGGCGGACACCTTCTGCAGGTACAGGGTCACCGGCTTGGTGCAGGACTTGCATTTGAACGTCAGTGTGCGGGCGGCTTTGGGTCTCATGGGCGTGTGTTCTTGCGAAGCGCGGGACCCTGACTGTACAGGCCACCACGAAACACCCTGGCGCCGAATATTTCTCTATTCATCGGCCGGATATTGATCAACTATTCGGCGCAAAACCGGTGAACATCGCGTTTTTGTTCTTTGAAGGACTTTCCATGCACCTGCCCTCGCCTTACCGCCCGGAGTCCGAGGTCCTCGCACAGCGCCTGGGCAGCCTCGCGCAGGCCCTGGATTGGGCGGCCGCAGCGCGTGCCGCAGCGCCATGGGTTCAGGCTGTACGCCAGAACCCGCCGCCGTTCTGGGCCATGGAGAGCCTGCTGAAGGAGTACCCGATCTCCAGCGCCGAAGGGCTCGCCCTGATGCGCCTGGCCGAGGCCCTGCTGCGGGTGCCGGATGCCGAGACCGCGATCGCCCTCACGGCCGACCAGCTGGGACGCGCAGATTTCGAGGCTGCCGGCGATAGGACCCTGGCGCGCCTGTCCAGCACCGCGATCGCGATGGGCAAGATGTTCCTGCCCGACAGTGAGGCACCCGGAGGCTTGTTCGCCAAGCTGGGCGCGCGTTCGGTGGTGGCCGCCACCCTGCGCGCGGTGCAGTTGCTGGGGCGCCAGTTCGTGCTGGGGCAGACCATCGCAGAGGCGATGCAGGAGGCGGATGGTGCCCGGCGCAGGACTGCGAACCTGCGCTATAGCTACGACATGCTGGGCGAGGGCGCACGCACCGATGCCGATGCGCGCAAGTACCTGGCCAGTTACCAGCAGGCCATCGGCGCGATTGCCCGGGGTGCCGATACACGGGGTGCCTGCGAGCGCAATGACGGTATCTCGATCAAGCTCAGCGCCCTGCACCCGCGCTACGAGGATGCGCAGCGCAGCCGCGTGATGACCGAACTCGTGCCGCGGGTCTGGGGCCTGTGCCAGCAGGCGGCCGCGGCCAACATCAACCTCACCATCGACGCCGAGGAGGTGGACCGGCTGGAGCTGTCGCTCGATGTCTTCGAGGCGCTGGCCGTTCAGGTGGCGCAGCATTGCCCGCAGTGGAGCGGCTTCGGCCTGGCCCTGCAGGCCTACCAGACGCGTGCGCTGGAGCTGATCGCGCATGTGGTCGCACTCGCCCGGCGCCACCGCATCCGGCTGATGTGCCGGCTGGTCAAAGGGGCCTACTGGGACGCCGAGATCAAGCGCGCCCAGGAGATGGGCCTGCCGGCCTACCCGGTGTTCACCCACAAGCACCATACCGACGTGTCCTATCTGGCGTGCGCCCGCGCGCTGCTCGACGCCCCGGACGCGATCTACCCGCAGTTCGCCACCCACAATGCGGGCACCATCGCCGCGATCCTGCAGATGGCGGCGCGTTCCGGCGTGGGCTTCGAGCTGCAGCGCCTGCACGGCATGGGCGAGGGCGTGTACCGTGAGGTGCTGCGCAACCCGCTGATCGCCTGCCGCGTGTATGCGCCGGTGGGCGCGCACAAGGACCTTCTGGCCTACCTGGTGCGCCGCCTGCTGGAGAACGGCGCCAACTCCTCGTTCGTGCACCAGCTGGCCGACGAGTCGGTGGGTATGGACACCCTGCTGACCTCGCCGCTGCGGCTGGAGCCGGTGGGCTCCCTGCCCCTGCCGCTGGAGATCTTCGGCGCAGCGCGGCGCAACAGCGCCGGGCTGGACCTCACCGTGGCAGCGATGCGCGATCCGCTGCTGGCGGCCTACGCGGCGACGCATGTGCCGCAGGTGCCCGAGGCAGCGGTGACCGCCATCGCGCCCGCAGTGGCGGCCAGCCTGGCCGCGTACCGCCCGTGGAGCCGCACCGATACCGCCCACCGTGCGAGCGTGTTGCGCCAGGCGGCCGACGCACTGGAACAGCAGCTGCCGCAGTTCTGCGCGCTGCTGGTGCGCGAGGCCTTCAAGACCTGGGGTGATGCGGTGGCCGAGGTGCGCGAGGCGGTCGACTTCCTGCGCTACTACGCCGACGAGGCCCAGCGCATCATGGCTCCCATCGCGATGCCCGGCCCTACCGGCGAATCCAACACGCTGCGCCTGGTGGCGCGTGGCCCCTGGGTCAGCATCAGCCCCTGGAACTTTCCGCTGGCCATCTTCATGGGGCAGGTGGCCGCCGCGCTGGCGACCGGCAACACGGTGCTGGCCAAACCGGCTGAGCAGACGCCGGGCGTGGCCGCCGCAGCGGTGGGCCTGCTGCATGCCGCCGGGGTGCCGCCGGCCGCCCTGCAAATTCTGCATGGCCCGGGCGAGACCGTCGGCGCCGCGCTGGTGGCAGCCTCCGGTGTCGCCGGGGTGGTGTTCACCGGCTCGACCCAGGTGGCCCGGACCATCCACCGCGCGCTGGCGGCCAAGGACGGGCCGATCGTGCCACTGATCGCCGAGACCGGCGGCATCAACGCGATGCTGGTCGACTCCACCGCGCTGCCCGAACAGGTGAGCGATGCGGTGGTGCAGAGCGCCTTTCGCAGCGCCGGCCAGCGCTGTTCAGCCCTGCGGCTGCTGTGTGTGCATGCGCAGATTGCCGACCATGTGATCGCGATGATCCGGGGCGCGGCGCAGGAACTGGTCACTGGCGACCCGGCGGACATCGCCACCGATGTGGGGCCGGTGATCGATGCCGAGGCCCATGTCGGGATCCGGCAGCATCTGGAACGGCTGGCCCGCGAGGCAACGCCCTTGCTGGATGACGCTGCATCCCCGCCGATCCCTGCGGGAGTGCCGCACCTGGTGCGCCCGCAGGCCTTCGAGGTCCGCAGCATTGCAGACCTGCAGCAGGAGATCTTCGGTCCGGTGCTGCACATCGTGCGCTGGAGCGGTGACCCGGCCCAAGTGATCGACCAGATCAACGCGCTCGGCTATGGCCTCACGCTCGGCATCCAGACCCGCATCGACAGCCGGGCCCAGGTGCTGGCGCATGCGGCCCAGGTGGGCAATGTCTACATCAACCGCAACCAGATCGGCGCGGTGGTGGGGGTGCAGCCGTTCGGCGGCGAGGGACTGTCCGGCACCGGGCCGAAGGCGGGCGGGCCGCACTACCTGTACAGGTTCTGTGCGGAGCAGACGGTCACCATCAACACCACGGCGGCGGGGGGCAACGCCGCCTTGCTCGCGGCTTAGCCGTCCGGTGCCAGTGGCCGCAACAGCGCCAGCCGCCGGGCCAGCGCCGCGATGCGGTCGCAGGCTTGCGCCAAAGCCGCATCCGGCACCGTCAGACTCATGCGCACCATGCCGGCAGCCACATCGCCAAATGCGCCGCCAGGCATCACGGCCACCCGCTCCTCGTCGAGCAGGCGCAGTGCGAACGCCTCGCCGTCCAGCCCCAGCCCGTCCACCGACAGCATCACGAACATGCCGGCCTGCGGCGGGTGCACGCGAAGGCCCGGCGCGCCGGCCAGTGCGTCTGCCACCAGCAGGGCCCGGCGGGCGTAGTCGTCCCGCATCTGCGCGGTGATGGCGAATTCCCGTGACAGCGCCTCGACCGCCATGTCGGCAATGAAGGGCTGCGAACCGAACAGCATGGTCTCGGCCAGCGGCAGCAGGCGGCTGATGAAGGCCGGCGAGCCGGCGCACCACCCGGCCCGAAACCCCGGCGCGGCATGGGACTTGGACAGCGACGAGGCCACGACCGTGCGGTCGGCCAGCTCCGGCTCGTCGAACGGCGAGGCGAACGGGCCCGCAAAAACCAGTGATTCATAGACCTCGTCGCTCACGATCCACAGGTCGTGCGCCCGGGCCACCGCCCCGATGGCGCGGATGTCCTCGCGCGTTAGGACCGCGCCGGTGGGGTTGTGCGGCGAGTTCAGGAAGATCGCCCGCGTCGCCGGCGTGACGGCGCGCGCCACATCCGAGGCCTGCAGGCGGAAGCCTTCCTCCGCACGCAATGCCACCGGCACGATCTGCGCGCCTGTGGCCCGCACCAGGCCATGGTAGGTGGCGTAGCAGGGGTCCGGTACCAGCACCGCATCACCCGTTTCCACCAGCGCGGTCAGCAGCAGGTACAGAGCGCTCTGTGTGCCGGGCACCCACACGAACTGGTCGCTGCCGATGGATCTGCCGGTCCGCAGACTGTACTTGTGGGCCAGCGCCTGCAGCACGGCGGATTCGCCCCGGCCGCTGGAGTAGCCGGTCCGCCCGGCCTGCAGCGCGCGATGGGTGGTGGCGATCAGTCCCCCGGGTGTCGGCCGGTCGGGCTCGCCGATCGTCAGCAGGATCACCGCCTCGCCTCGGGCCTGCAACTGGCGGGCGCGGACATGCACCCGCCATTTGTCGGAGCCCAGGCCGGCCACACGGTCGAGAATGCTGGAGACACGCATGTCTGCAAGCCTAACAGGGACGGCGCGGCCCGGGCCCGGACGCGTGCCGGCCCTGCGCGCCTGGGGGCACCACCAGGCTCAGGCCTGTTCCAGTGCGCGCTGGTGGGCGATCCAGGCGGAGTCCACCGGCAGTTTGCGGGCAATGGTGGAATCCGGTGCGATCACGCGCCAGAACGGGCTGATGTCGGTGATGGCCGTGCCCTGCTGCAGTTGTTCGATTGCCGCCTCGGCGGCGATGCGCAGAAAAATGGCCGTGCTGACCGGGCAGGTGGCTTCGCACTGGTGGGCGCGGGCCAGTTCGCGGCGCATGCGCTCGATGGTGCGGGTCTCGCCGTGTGGCACCTTGCGCAGGTAGGCGTCGATGATGGGCGGTGTTCCCACGAACAGCATGGTGCCGGCCTTGATGCCCGCAAAATCCTTGTCCAGGCGCACCCGCTTGGGCGCCTTGCCGCTGTTGAGCCGGGTGGTCCAGGGGTTCAGCGGCGGGGCTTTGGTGGAACGTGTCTTTGTCATGGTGTCATGCTGCCACGGGGCAGTCCGAAGGCCAATAATCCCCCAAAAAACCTTTATGGATCAAGCGGTCACGGTTCTGCAGGCCCGAGACGCCATGCCGTTCGACGGTTCAGTGCGCTGTTCCCCCGAACACCGGTGTTGCCAGCCCTTCCATGCGGGCCTTGATCTGCAAGGCCAGGTAGAGCGAATAACTGCGCGACTGCTGCAGGTTGCCGCCGTGAAACCACAGGCCCGGCTGCGCGGTGGGCTTCCACATGTTGCGCAGCTCGCCCTGCCAGGGGCCGGGGTCCTGCACGGTGTCGGAGCCCAGGCCCCAGACCTTGCCCACGCGTGCGGCAATCTCGGGGGACAGGCAGCGCGCGGCCCAGCCCTCCATCGATCCGTAACCGGTGGCGTAGACCACCAGATCGGCCGGCAGCTCGCGCCCGTCCGACAGCACCACCGCCTGCGCCGTGAGCCGCGCCACCTGCACGCCGCTGCACAGGCCGACCTGGCCGTTGATGATCAGCGCCGAGCCGCCCACGTCGATGTAATAGCCCGAGCCGCGGCGCAGGTACAGCAGCGTCAGGCCGGAACCGTCCTCGCCGAAGTGCAGCTGGAAACCTGCCTGGCGCAATTGCGCGTAGAAGCCGGCATCGCGTTCGGCCGCCGTTTGCCAGACCAGTTTCTGGGCCTCGGTCACCAGCCGGTAGGGGGTGGATGCCAGCATCAGGTCGGCCCGCTCGGTGGTGAAGCCGTTGCGCAGCGCCTGTTCGGAGAACAGCCGCCCCCAGCCCAGCTCCTGCAGGGTCTCGCTGCGGGCGACCATCGTGGGCGAGCGTTGCACCATCGTGACGTCCGCTTCGTTCTCCCACAGGTTCACGCAGATGTCGTGCGCCGAGTTGTTGGAGCCGATCA
>JBIKTP010000173.1:0-5801 GCA_044348035.1 Burkholderiaceae bacterium | reverse complement strand
GCACGTCCTCGCGCGCCACCAAGCTGGTGCACGGCGGCGTGCGCTACCTGGCCCAGGGGAACATCAGCCTGGTGCGCGAAGCGCTGCATGAGCGTACGCGGCTGCTGCACAACGCGCCGCATCTGGCGCAGCCGCTGGCCTTCGTGATGCCCTCTTACAAATGGTGGGAGACTCCTTTCTACGGCATCGGGCTGACGCTGTACGACGCGCTCGCGGGCAAGGCCGGGCTCGGCAAGACCGAATTCCTGAACCGTACCCAGACCCTGCGCTTGCTGCCCAACGCCCGGGCCCAGGGCCTGTCCGGCGGCGTCAAGTACTGGGACGGACAGTTCAACGATGCGCGCCTCGCGCTCGCATTGGGCCGGACGGCGGCCACGCGAGGCGCCTTGCTGGTGAACTACTGCCGGGCCAGCCAGCTGCTGTTCGAGGACGGCAAGGTGGCTGGCCTGCTGTGTACCGATGTGGAGACCGGTGACGAGATCCGGGTACGCTCGCGCTGTGTCGTGAATGCGACAGGTGTCTGGGTTGACGCCCTTCGCCAGCAGGACGGCGACGCCAACCCGGGGGACGGCCGCCGCCCCACCCGACCGATGGTCGCCCCGAGCCAGGGTGTGCACCTGGTCGTGGACCGTGACTTTCTGGCGGGCGACACGGCATTGATGGTGCCCAAGACGGCCGATGGCCGGGTGCTCTTTGCCGTGCCCTGGCTGGGCAAGGTGATCCTGGGTACCACGGACACACCGCGGGAGGATCTGGCGCGCGAGCCACAGGCCTTCAAGGAGGAGGTCGCCTTCATCCTGTCGGAGGCGGCCCGCTACCTGACCCGATCCCCGCGCCGCCAGGACGTACGCAGCGTCTGGGTCGGCCTGCGGCCGCTGGTCAAGCCGCAGGATGACGACGGCGACAACACCAAGGGGCTCAGCCGCGAGCACACCGTGCTGGTGAGCCGCAGCAACCTGGTCACGGTGACCGGCGGCAAGTGGACGACCTACCGCGCGATGGCCGAGGATGTACTGCAAAAATGTGTCGAACGTTCACTGTTGGCGAGCCGCGCAGCGGGAGTGACTGCTGACTTGCGACTTGTTGGCGCCGGGTCGGAGGGGGCTCGGCAATCCTCCATCGAGGCATCTCCTGGACTGCACAGCTACGGAAGCGAACAGCCCCTGGTGCAACAGATGCCGGGGGCGGCGGCCGAACTCGCCCCGGGCCTGACCGAGGCCATGGTGCGGTTTGCCGTGCGCCACGAGTACGCCCGATGTGTCGAGGACGTCCTGGCGCGCCGCTCGCGCCTGTTGTTCCTGGACGCAGCACTGGCGGCCGCGATTGCGCGGCGCACCGGTGACATCGTGGCCGAGGAAACCGGCCGGGACCCCCAGACCGGGGCCTTTCTGCAACTGGCCCAGGAATATTTGCATCTTCCGGGTTGACCGGCCCGGAGGCCTGTTGCATAATCGCAGGCTTCGCCCCTTAAGGGGTGAGCTTAGTTTCTGCCCAAAGCGGATGCTGCGTGAGTGGTTCATGCGGCGGACGACGGGCCCAAGACTGACTTTCAGGTGTCTTTCGGTGCGGTTCACGCGCCGGGGCCTTGCAGGTGCAAGTTGGGAATATTGAAATGATCCAGACTGAAACCCGATTGGAAGTTGCCGACAATACCGGCGCGAAATCCGTCCTGTGCATCAAGGTGCTCGGCGGGTCGAAGCGGCGGTATGCCAGCGTTGGAGATGTCATCAAGGTGAGCATCAAGGAGGCTGCGCCGCGCGGCCGCGTCAAGAAAGGCGAGATCTACAGTGCCGTGGTGGTCCGAACCGCCAAGGGCATCCGCCGCGGGGACGGCTCCCTCGTCAAGTTCGACGGCAATGCAGCGGTGCTGCTCAATGCCAAGCTCGAACCCATCGGAACCCGCATCTTCGGCCCGGTGACGCGCGAACTGCGCACCGAGAAGTTCATGAAGATCGTGTCGCTGGCTCCAGAAGTTTTGTAAGGACAGGCCATGAACAAGATTCGCAAAGGCGACGAAGTCATCGTGCTCGCAGGGCGCGACAAGGGCAAGCGTGGCAAGGTGTCGCTGCGCAAGGACGACTCCCATGTGGTCGTCGAAGGCATCAACCTGGTGAAGAAGCACACCAAGCCCAACCCGATGAAGGGCGCGGTCGGTGGCATCGTCGAGAAGACCATGCCCATCCACCAGTCCAACGTGGCGATCTTCAATGCCGCGACAGGCAAGGCAGACCGGGTTGGCATCAAGTTGCTCGCAGACGGCAAGCGCGTGCGCGTTTACAAGTCCAGCGGCGAAGAAATCAAGGCGGCATGACCATGGCACGTTTGCAACAACACTATCGCGAAAAAGTCGCTCCGGAACTGGTGGCCAAATTTGGCTACAAGTCCGTGATGCAGGTCCCGCGCCTGACCAAGATCACGCTCAACATGGGCGTGAGCGAGGCGGTCGCCGACAAGAAGGTCATGGACAACGCCGTTGCCGACCTCACCAAGATTGCCGGCCAGAAGCCGGTGGTCACCAAGTCGAAGAAGGCCATCGCCGGGTTCAAGATCCGCGAAGGCCAGGCGATCGGTTGCATGGTCACCCTGCGTGGCGTGCACATGTTCGAGTTTCTCGACCGTTTTGTCACCGTTGCGCTGCCCCGCGTGCGCGACTTCCGGGGTATCTCCGGTCGCGCCTTCGATGGCCGTGGCAATTACAACATCGGCGTCAAGGAACAGATCATCTTCCCTGAGATCGAGTACGACAAGGTCGACGCCTTGCGCGGTCTCAACATCAGCATCACCACCACGGCCAAGACCGACGAAGAGTGCAAGGCGCTGCTCGCAGGCTTCCGTTTTCCGTTCAAGAACTGAGGTGTCCCTTGGCTAAAATGGCTTTGATCGAGCGCGAACTCAAGCGCGACAAACTGGTTGCCAAGTACGCGAAGAAACACGCGGAACTCAAGGGCATCGCAAATGACGCCAAGCGCAGCGACGACGAGCGCGCAGTCGCCCGCCTGGCGCTGCAGAAGCTGCCGCGCAATGCCAATCCCACCCGCCAGCGCAACCGCTGCTCCGTCACGGGTCGCCCCCGCGGCACGTTCCAGCATTTCGGTCTGGCCCGCGCAAAGATCCGCGAAATGGCCATGGCCGGTGAGATCCCGGGCGTCGTCAAGGCCAGCTGGTAAGGCAAGGAGACATTGACATGAGCATGAGTGATCCCATTGCAGACCTGCTGACGCGCATCCGCAACGCGCAGATGGTTGCGAAGACGACGGTGTCTGTGCCTTCCTCCAAGGTCAAGGTGTCCATCGCCCAGGTCCTGAAGGACGAGGGCTACATCGACGGCTTCACCGTCAAGACCGAAGGCGGCAAGTCCGAGCTGGAAATCGCCCTCAAATACTACGCCGGGCGCCCGGTCATCGAGCGCATCGAGCGGGTGAGCCGTCCCGGCCTGCGCGTGTACCGCGGCAGCGGCGCCATTCCCCAGGTCCAGAACGGCCTGGGCGTGGCGATTGTTACCACCCCCAAAGGTGTCATGACCGACCGCAAGGCGCGTGCCAGCGGTGTGGGTGGTGAAGTCCTTTGCTACGTGGCCTGATGCTGCGTGACACCAAGGAGAAACTGAAATGTCCCGTATCGGAAAAATGCCTGTCCGCGTCCCCGCTGGCGTGGATGTGTCCATCAAGGCTGACCAGATCAGCGTCAAGGGCGCGGGTGGCACGCTGAACCTGTCGCAGAACGCACTTGTCAAGGTGAGCAGCGAGGGTGGCAGGCTGAGCTTCGCGCCGGCCAACGACTCCCGGGCGGCAGATGCCATGTCGGGCACCATGCGCCAGCTGGTCAACAACATGGTGGTCGGTGTCAGCGCCGGCTTCGAGAAGAAGCTCACGCTGATCGGTGTGGGTTACAAGGCCCAGGCGCAAGGCAGCAAGCTGAACCTGACCGTGGGGTATTCGCACCCTGTCAACATGGACATGCCTGCCGGCATCACGGTGGCCACCCCGACGCCGACCGAAGTGATCGTGAAGGGCGCAGACCGCCAGCGCGTGGGTCAGATCGCAGCGGAAATTCGTGCTGTCCGTCCCCCCGAGCCCTACAAGGGAAAGGGTATCCGTTACGCGGACGAGAAGATCACGATCAAAGAAACCAAGAAGAAGTAAGGGGCTGCACCATGTTGAGCAAGAAACAGCAACGTTTGCGCCGCTCGCGCCAGACGCGCATCCGCATCGCCACGCAGGGCGTCGCACGCCTGACCGTGAACCGCACCAACCTGCACATCTACGCCAGCGTGATTTCGGGCGACGGTGGCAAGGTGCTGGCCACCGCCTCCACGGCAGAGGCCGAGGTGCGCGCTGCCCTGGGTGGCTCCGGCAAGGGTGGCAACACCGCCGCAGCCCAGGTCATCGGCAAGCGCCTCGCCGAGAAAGCCCGGGCGGCGGGGGTCGAGAAGGTCGCATTCGACCGCTCGGGTTTTGCATACCACGGCCGCGTCAAGGCGCTGGCAGATGCCGCGCGTGAAGCCGGCTTGCAGTTCTAGTCAGATCGGAAAACACCATGGCTAAAGTACAGGCGAAAATGCAGGGCAAGGCGGAAGGTCCGGAAGACGGTCTCCGCGAGAAGATGATCGCGATCAACCGCGTCACCAAGGTGGTCAAGGGGGGTCGCATTCTCGGCTTCGCTGCGCTGACGGTGGTGGGTGATGGCGACGGCCGAATCGGCATGGGCAAGGGCAAGTCGAAGGAAGTGCCGGCGGCTGTGCAGAAGGCCATGGAAGAGGCCCGCCGCAACATGATCAAGGTGTCGCTGAAGAACGGCTCCATCCACCACAAGGTGATGGGTCACCACGGTGCGGCCAATGTCATGATGGCCCCGGCTCCCAAGGGCACGGGCATCATTGCCGGCGGCCCGATGCGGGCGGTGTTCGAGGTGGTCGGCATCACCGACATCGTGGCCAAGAGCCACGGCTCCACCAACCCCTACAACATGGTGCGGGCAACGCTGGATGCCCTGTCGGTGTCCACGACGCCTTCCGAAGTGGCCGCCAAGCGCGGCAAGACGGTCGAAGACCTGTTTGCCTGAGACCGGAGTACCCAACATGACCAAAGAACAACAGACGATCAAGGTGCAGCTGGTTCGCAGCCCGATTGGTTGCAAGGAGTCGCATCGCGCCACCGTGCGTGGCCTGGGCCTGCGCAAGATCCGCAGCGTGCGCGAACTCCAGGACACCCCCGAAGTCCGCGGCATGATCAATACCGTGGATTACCTGGTCAAGGTCCTTTGATTGATGTTTGCTGCGTCCGGCGGCGCCGTGTGGTGCGCCGGTTGTGCAAGAACTGACGAAAGAAGATGATGGAACTCAATGGCATCAAGCCGGCAGATGGCGCCAAGCACGCCAAGCGCCGCGTAGGTCGTGGAATCGGGTCGGGCCTGGGCAAGACCGCAGGCCGCGGCCACAAGGGTCAGAAATCCCGCGCGGGCGGTTATCACAAGGTCGGCTTCGAAGGCGGCCAGATGCCGCTGCAGCGCCGTCTGCCAAAGCGCGGCTTCAAGTCGCATCTGCTGCAGTTCAATGCCGAGATCACGCTGTCCACCCTGGAAGTCCTGGGGGCGGCCGAGGTCGACATGCTGACGCTCAAGCAGGCCGGGCTGGTTCCTGAAATGGCCAAGGTGGTGAAGGTCATCAGGACTGGCGCCCTGACCAAGGCTGTCAAGCTCACCGGCATCGGCGCAACGGCTGGCGCCAAGGCCGCCATCGAAGCTGCCGGCGGCAGCGTCGCCTGACACCCGCCCCTCGCAAGACTCGCAACGTGGCAACCAAC
>JBIKTP010000172.1:0-5803 GCA_044348035.1 Burkholderiaceae bacterium | reverse complement strand
CGATGAACGACTTGTGGAGCTTGGCCCGGCCTATGGAGCGAGCCTTCATGCTCTGGATATTGCGCGAGGCCCCCGAATGAAGCTGGTCTGTCTATCCGCGTTCTCAGAACAGAACATACGCGCAATCTGGTCGCTCGTCGACGCGCCACACACCCCTGCCGGATTCAATGTCGCGTGGTCATTTGAGGGTAATGGCATTCGCACGCGGACCACATTCATTCGCGCCTTTCGCGAACTTGGGATGGAGTTCACGGAACTGCCGAATCTTCTCAAGACTGAGGAGCGTGTCGATGATCTGGCTGGATATCTCGACTCCTTCTTTGACCTTTACGTCATCCGCGACTCAAACCATCAGAGGCTGGAGGCCTTTGCCAAGGCAAGTTGCCGTCCGGTTGTAAATGCCATGTCTGCAGATGGTCATCCTTGCGAAGTTCTCACTGATGCGTACTACCTTGACCGAAAGTTCATCAATTTGAAGAACGCCCACATCTGCTTGTGGGGTCCAACGACGAATGTCTTTCGTTCTTGGCACCAGATTGCCACGGTCCTGGACCTCAAGATCACGCAGGTGTGCGAAGAGAGGTTTCATGAGCAGCATCCGTCCATTGAGTTTCGGAATGAAGCGCCGTCACATGTTGATGTCGTCATCACAGACTCCTGGCCTGCTGGCGTTGACCACTCAGCGCTCGCGCTCTCGAGCCAGCACCTCTCCGCCATGGGGTTGCCAGCCCTGCTTCCTACACCACCGTTCACCATTGGCCGCGAAGTCCTGCTTGACCCAGTTGTTTACCAGGGTTTCGTGGGGTACCAACAGAAGCGCCTTCTGCTCCCAGTCCAGAAGGCCATCCTCCGCTATGCGACAGAGGCCTGACGCGTCATTCAACGGGACTTGCTGCAGCAGTCAACCCTGGCCGCGAGGCGTCGTGGTTCACGTTACGCCAAGCGGCCAGGGTAGCCTGCCTCCGCAAGCCCGTTGATTCCAACGTTATGCGTCTGGCCCGGCCCTGTCGAAGATGATCACAGTCTCGGCCTATGAGCCTCAACACTTTGGCGGCGTCAAGGCGTTGTGGATCGAAGCCTTTCCCGATGATCGGCCCTGGAACGTAGCGGAGGTCGCGATTCCGGCCAAGCTGGCCTGCCAGCCAGAGCTCTTTCTGGTAGCTCTTGACGAGGATCGAGTTGTTGGGTCTGTAATGGCAGGCTATACCGGCCATCGAGGCTGGATTGATCGAATCGCAACGCGAGTCTCTCATCAACGCCGGAATGTTGGAGGACTTCTCATGCGAGAGGCGGAGTCACGACTCCAAGCCATGGGATGCATCAAGATCAACCTTCAAGTCCTCGCCGCGAACTATGCGACGACGAACTTCTACAAGCGGATGGGATACGTTGTCGAAGATCGAATCAGCATGAGCAAGCTCATCGCGTCATCTCACCCGTGGCATTCGAGTGAACTCCCGTCGCAAACTGTCGACTAACTGGTCTGCGTTAACCACGACCAAGTCAGCGGCTCGGTTTGCCCGGTTGCGATTGCTATCACCAAGTGATAGCATATTCCAGTGAACTCCAAGCATCGGAAAACTCTGGCCGCTGTCTTCGGCAGGCCGACATCCTCGTCCATTGTTTTTTCGGACATTGAGGCTTTGGTCAAAGCCCTCGGCGGAAGCATTCATGAACGTGAAGGTTCCAGAGTGAAGTTGGTGCTTGGTGGGCATGAGTGGCGGTGCCATCGCCCGCATCCAGGCAAGGAGGCGAAGCGATACCAAGTGGAAGAAGCTCGCGCGCTTCTGGAACAAGCAGGAGTCAAACCTTGAACACGATGAACTTTCAGGGCTACACAGCCCGAGTCGAATACGATGAGCGGGACGACATCTTTGTGGGGCGGGTTCTGGGGCTTCGCAGCATCATCAGCTTCCACGGGAAAACTGTCGCGGAACTGCGTCGAGAATTTGTTGCGGCGGTCAAAGACTATCTTGGAGACTGCGAGGAACAGGGGGTCACCCCTGATAAGCCCGCGTCGGGAAAGCTGTTGATTCGGGTGCCCCCTGAAGTGCATAGCCGGGCACTCATCAAAGCCCAATCCATGGGAAAGAGCTTGAATCAATGGGCAACGGAAGCGCTTGAGCAGGCGGTAAAAGTCAATGGTTGACAGGCCAGTGGATCCAATCGCCTGCGGCGTAGGCTGAGCGACGGCACTACACCCCACGGCACTCCCGGACCCCCGATGACCGTCCTTCGCACCGCGCGACTACGCCTTGACCCCTTCGCTGAGCATCACCTCGATGGCCTCCACGCGATGAACGCGCGCCCGGAAGTGATGCGTTATATCGGCGGCCAGCCCGAGACCCGCGAGCAGACTGCGGCAGCAATCCAACGCGTCCAGCGCTGCTGGGCCGCATGGGGAACGAGCTGGTGGGCCCTCATCGAGCTGCAGAGTGGTCGGGTTGCCGGTGCAGGTTGTGTCCAGCATCTGCGCCGGGGGGCCGACCCGCCTGCAGACCTGGACATGCTGCGCTCCAACCCACTGGAGATCGGCTGGCGCCTGCATCCCGACTTCTGGCAGCAAGGCCTTGCCGGCGAGGCTGCGGCGCGCATGGCCTCCTTCGCGTTCGAAGACCTGGCAACGACGGAGCTTCTGGCCGTCCGCCATCCGGACAATGCTGCCTCGGCGCGCGTCATGGACCGTCTGGGAATGCGGTTCCGCGGGCAGGGGCGGTGGTACGGCAAGTCATTGGCTACCCATGTGCTCGGGCGGGCGGAATGGCAAGGCAATCAACGGGAACAAGGTGAGGCGTGAAGCCCCGTACTAGCCGGTCTGACCTCAGCCTGCCGATGGTGGGGTGAATGTCGGCCTACTGGCGTGAAATCCGATCGCCGCCAGGCCCACCCTGCACCGCATCCCCTCCACCAAACCCTCGCCCAACCCACAGCAGCCCCGCTGCCACCACCGACGCCCCGACGACAACATACCCCACCACCTCAAAATGCGCGAGGGTGTGGTCCGCGCGAATGACCACGATGTGCCCGGCAATGATCGATGCGATGCCGCCCGACAACTGCTGCAGCGACGCGCTGATGGCATTGAACGACCCGCGCTGGGCCAAGGAAGGTACCGAAGACACCATCGCCCGAAATGGCACCATGCGCGAGAAGATGCCGACGAACATGATGGTGTTGACGACCACGATGACCGGCAGCGACACCCGGCCCAGGTGCGTGAAGACCAGCACCATGATGATCGACAGGCCCGTGCCGAACATGAAGACCCGCAGGGGGCCGAAGCTGTCCGACGCCTTGCCGACCAAAGGCCCCATGACGATGGTGCACAGGCCGGTGATCAGGTAGATCGTGGGCAGGTGGTCCAGGCCGATACCCAGGTTGCCCGCGATGTAGGCGCTGCTGAAGGGCATCAGCATGAAACCGCCGGTGGACACCAGTGCCGTCATCGCAAAGGCGAGCAGATAACGCGACTCGGCCACGGTGTGCCACAGATGCATCCAGGCACTTTTTTCCTGCGGCAGCGCCAGGTGGTCGGCCACGGGTTTGAGCTGCCACTGCAGCACCAGCCCGCCCAGCAGTCCGAGCGCGGCCATGGCCAGAAAGGGCACGTGCCAGTTCCAGTGGTTCGACAGGTACAGGCCCACAGGAATGCCCAGCACCTGGCTGGCTGCAAAGGCGGTCTGGATCAGACCCATCACCCGGCCGCGCTGCTGCGGTTCGAACAGGTCGGTGGCAATGGCCAGCACGACCGAGCCGATCACCCCCCCGAACAGCCCGGTGACGATGCGCGCCATCAGAAGCGTCTCGAAACTCTGTGCCAACCCGCACCACAGGGTGCCCAGAACGAAGCCGGTGTAGAAGAACAACAGCATCTGCTTGCGGTCGTACCGGTCCGCAAACCCCGCGGTGAGCAGACCCGCCGCCCCCGCGCTGAACGCATAGGCAGACACCACCAGCGCGAACTGGCTGGCGCTCATCGACAGTGCCGGCATGATGACGGCGCCAAGCGGCGCCATGATCATGAAGTCCAGGATCACGGCGAACTGCAAGAAGGCCAGCATCGCCACCACGATCTTCTGGTAGGCGGTGAATCGCAGGGGCAGGGGCCGGGCGTCAGTGGTGGCGAAGGTCATGGATTCCTGTCTCTGGCCATCATCCGCGCCGATACAGCGCGCCCAGCCTGCGCAGCCGCTGCGCATGCTCCGGCCGCACCTGGTCCCAGGTGAAGCGCCACTCCCAGTAGCCCTCGCCCTTGCCGGGCAGGTTCATGCGGCAATCGGCGCCCAGTTCCAGCACGTCCTGCAGCGGGTGGATCACGGTGTCCGCCACGCTGGCGCTGGCAGCGCGGATCAGATCCCAGGCGATGGCGTGGCCGTCGACGCCCAGGTAGTCGCGCACATGCGCCCGCTCGGCCTCGCTGGCTTCGGCCCACCAGCCCACGCTGGTGTTGTTGTCATGGGTGCCGCCATACACCACCGTGTTGGCGTCGTAGTTGTGCGGCAGGTAGCTGTTGTCGTTGCCGCCCCCAAACGCGAATTGCAGCACCCGCATGCCGGGCAGGTGGAACTGGCGGCGCAGCGCGTCGATCTCGGGGGTGATCACGCCCAGGTCCTCGGCGATGATGGGCAGCGTGCCAAGCGCCGCCGCGATCGCCTCGAACAAGGCGGCGCCCGGGCCCGGTATCCAGCGGCCGACGATGGCGGTGGGTTCGCTGGCGGGAATCTCCCAGTAGGCAACGAAGCCCCGGAAGTGGTCGATGCGCACGATGTCGACCAGCTCGAAGGTACGCCTGACGCGCTCGATCCACCAGGCATAGCCCTCCTGGCGGTGCGCGTCCCAGCGGTACAGCGGGTTGCCCCAGCGCTGGCCGGTGGCGCTGAAGTAGTCGGGTGGCACACCGGCCACCACCTGGGGCCGGCCGGTGGCGTCGAGCTCGAACAACTCCTGGCGGGCCCAGACATCGGCGCTCTGGTAAGCCACGAAGATCGGTGCATCACCCACGATGCGGATGCCGCGTTCGCCGGCATAACCCCGCAGCGCAAGCCACTGGTGGAAGAAGCGCCACTGGCAGAACTTCCAGAAGCCGATGGCATCGGCATGCAGTACTCGGGCCGTTGCCAGCGCAGCCGGTTCGCGGCGGACCAGGGCCGGATCCCAGTCGCACCACAGGCGCCACCCGTGGTCATCGGCCAGCGCCATGAACAGGGCGTAGTCGTCGAGCCAGCTGGCGTGCCGGGCACAGAACGCCGCGTGATCCGCCCGCTCGGCTGCCGTGCAGGTGCCGCTGGCGAAGCGGTGGGCCGCGCGGTGCAGGCGCTCCATGCGCCAGGGCGCGACCTTGGAGAAATCGAGGCGGTGTGGTGCGAAACCGTCGGCAGGCGGCTGCAGGTCCGCAGGCTCCAGCCAGCCATGCTCCTGCAGGTCCTGCAGGTCGACCAGCAGCACATTGCCGGCGAAGGCCGAGCTGCTCATGTAGGGCGAGTTGCCTGGCCCGATACCGCCCAGCGGCAGGATCTGCCACAGGTTCTGACCGGCGGCGACCAGCCAGTCGACGAAGTGGCGCGACGCGACCCCAAGGTCACCCGATCCGTGCGGGCCCGGCAGGCTTGTGGGATGCAGCAGGATGCCGCTGGCGCGCTGAAAGCTCATGCCACGCCCGCACCCGCTGCAGCCAGCAGCAGCACGCTGTGCGCAGACACCTGCAGGGGGACTTCACCCTGCCCGTGCCAGTGGATCCGGCCGCGCGGGTCGGCACTGTCGAGCACCGCCTGCCACACGCCGGCAGGCAGCTGGAAGGGCAGGT
>JBIKTP010000171.1:0-5816 GCA_044348035.1 Burkholderiaceae bacterium | reverse complement strand
CTTCATCAACAGACATCGACAACTCGATCACGTCCGCACGGGGGACCATCAGGAAAAAGCCGCTGGTCGGGTTGGGCGTGGTCGGGACATACACACTGACGAAATCCGGTCCCAGGTGGGTGGCGACCTCGCCAGCGGGAGTGCCGGTCTGGAAGGCAACCGTCCAGGCGCCGGCGCGTGGGTACTGGATCAGCATGGCCTTTCGGAACGCATTGCCATCGCTGGAGAACAGGGTGGTGGACAGCTTCTTGACGCTGGTGTAGATCGACTTGAAGATCGGAATGTTGGCAAACAGGCGGTCCCACTGGCGCACCCACCAGCGACCGGCCACGTTGGAGACCAGCGCCCCGGTGAACAGCAGGGCCAGGAATACGAGGATCACCCCCAGCCCGCGGATCGAGCGCAGTCGATCGATGATCGGGCTCTGGCCATCGGGCAGGAAGGCCTCCAGGCCACTCAGGACGCCGAAAAAGATGCCGTCCAGCAGGCCGACCAGCCACAGCATCACCCAGACGGTGATCGCCAGCGGCAGCCAGACCAGCAGGCCGGTGATCAGGTACTTCTTGATGGGCATGGGAGTGGGGCCAGGGCCGGCCTCAGGAACTTGCCGCCGGGGCCGCGTCCGGCTTCTTGGCCGGCGCGTCGGACGTGGTGGCAGGCTTGGTGTCCGACTTGGCGTCGTCACCGGCAGAGGACTTGCCCTCGGAGGGCGTCGTCGTCGCGGCACCACCCCCCTTGAAATCGGTGGCATACCAGCCGGAACCCTTGAGCTGGAAGCCGGCAGCGGTCACCTGCTTGGTGAAGCTGGCCGCGCCGCAGGAGGGGCATTGCGTCAAGGGCGCATCGGAGATTTTTTGCAATGCGTCCTTGGCAAACCCGCATGAATCACATTTATAGGCGTATATGGGCATGGTGATGAGCTTGGTTCTTGCGGGTTGCAAAAACCTTCAATTATAGGCAGCGGCCGCCCGTGACCCGCTCAGAAGATGCGGATGCGCACGAAGAAGTGCATGGCCACCAGACCCAGCGCGAAACCCAGGCCGCCATAGATGAGACCCTGCAGCAGCCGGTTGGTGCGTTGCTGCTCCCGCAGCAACTCGCGCAACTCGCGCGGCAGCTTGTCGGGTGGACGCCTCAGGAACTCGTGCACCAGACGCGGCAGTCCCGGCAGCAGCTTGGCGTAGCGTGGTGCCTCCCCTTTGAGCTGTTCCCACAACTTCTGCGGGCCGACCTGCTCCAGCATCCACGTCTCGAGAAAGGGCTTGGCCGTGTTCCAGAGATCCAGATCGGGATCGAGGTCGCGCCCGAGGCCCTCGATGTTGAGCAGCGTCTTCTGCAGCAGCACCAGCTGGGGCTGGATCTCGACCTGGAAGCGCCGCGAAGTCTGGAACAGGCGCATCAGTACCATCCCCAGCGAGATCTCCTTGAGCGGGCGGTCGAAATAGGGTTCGCACACGGCGCGCACCGCGCCCTCGAGTTCGTCCACCCGGGTGCCCGGCGGCACCCAGCCCGACTCGATGTGCAGTTCGGCCACCCGCTTGTAGTCGCGCCGGAAGAAAGCCGTGAAATTCTGGGCCAGGTACTCCTTGTCCGACTCGGTCAGGGTGCCCACGATGCCGAAATCCAGCGAGATGTAGCGCCCGAATGTCGCAGGCTCCACGCTGACCTGGATATTGCCCGGGTGCATGTCGGCATGAAAGAAGCCGTCCCGGAACACCTGTGTGAAGAACAGCGTGACGCCGTCGCGGGCCAGCTTGGGAATGTCCACCCCGGCCTCGCGCAAACGCGCGACCTGGCTGATCGGGATGCCGCGCATGCGCTCCATCACGATCACCTCGGAACTGCAGTAGTCCCAATGCATTTCCGGAATCAGCACCAGATCGAGACCGGCCATGTTGCGGCGCAATTGCGCGGCGCTGGATGCCTCTCGCACGAGGTCCAGCTCGTCGTGCAGGTACTTGTCGAACTCGGCCACCACCTCGCGGGGCTTGAGGCGCTTGCCATCGGAAGACAGGCCCTCGACCCATCCGGCCATCATGCGCATCAGGCCCAGGTCCTTCTCGATGGCGGGCAGCATGCCGGGGCGCAACACCTTGACGGCGACCTCCCTCTCCTTGCCGGAACGATCCAGCAACACGGCAAAGTGCACCTGGGCGATCGACGCGCTGGCAACAGGCTCACGATCGAACGATGCGAAAATTTCCCCGACGGGCTTGCCGAACGCGCGCTCGATGGTGGCCACTGCGATGTCGGACCCAAAAGGCGGGACGCGGTCCTGCAGGTGCGCCAGCTCATCCGCGATGTCTACCGGCAGCAGGTCACGCCGGGTCGACAGTACCTGCCCGAATTTGACGAAGATGGGGCCCAGTCGCTCAAGGGCCTGGCGCAACCGCTGGCCACGCGGTGCGTCCAGTCGGCGCCCGAACGAGACCACCCGTGCAAGCAGTCGCAGCCAGGGCTTTTCGAAGCTGTTCAGAAACAGCTCGTCCAGGCCGAACCGCAGCACCACCCAGACGATGAAGAATCCGCGGCCCAGACGGGTCATGGTGCGGCGCCGGTCGTGCCTCCGGCAGCCCACCTGCCGGCACCGGTGAACCTGCGCGCCGCCTCCGCCATGCGCCGAGCGATCTGGCCAAGGGTGTGGGCCGGAGCATCCCCGATGACGCGCGCGAGGTCTTCCTCGATGTCCCAGCGTACGTGGTCGGCCAGCCAGTTGACTTCAGCGGCCAGCTGGACATCCCCCTCGATGCGAACGCCCGGCTTGTCCCCGCGCATCAGCGCCTGGGCCATGTCCGCGGCGTACGCATCTGCCAGTGTCAGGGTGAGATCAGGGACGGCCCCCGGCTGCGCCAGGTCGAGCAGGCCGGCAGGTGTCACCACGAAGCACATCGAGAAAGGCGGCCACTGGAACAACACGACGCGGCCCTTTTGCCTTGTCAGGCGCTCGGTGGCCGCCTGTTCCTGCATCAGCACATGGTTGAGCAGCAGCACGATGCGCCGCTGCACCTCGTCGACAGCCCACGGTGGGGGAGGGATTCGGGTGATGACCTGGCGGGCGAGACGTTCGATCAGGTGAAGCGGGGATGGTGTTGCCATAGGCATCGATTATTCCCGCATTCACCGGACACGGACGATGCCGCGCAAACAGCCGGGACTACTGCAGGGCCTGAACCCCGGCCACCAGCCAGCCGTTGCTGCCGGATTTCGGCTTGGTCATGTTCCAGACCTCGCGAAACGGTCGTGGGCCTGCGGATGGGTCTTCCCGGATCATGCCGGAGAACTCGACACTCGCCATGTAGGCCTCGCCGAGGTCCTCGATGCCCAGCAGGCTGGCGTCGATCATCACGACATCGGTATGGTTGGAGGGTCCGCCAGTATGGGCCTCGCGTTCGGCGAGCTGGGCACGGATCTCGCCCAGCATGTCGTCCGTCATCATGGCTCGCAGGGAGGGTATGTCGGATTTGTCCCAGGCCGCCTGCAAGGTGACGAAGTTGCTCTTCGCTGCGCGCAGGAAACCCTGCGAATCAAAGCCTGCCGGAATCCCCCAGCTCTGCGCATCGTCAAGCCCCGAGCCGATCATGGAGTGAGGGGGTGTGGACGTTCCGACGGTCGCGAGGGCTGCCATGGTGCTGTTGCGCTCCCAGGGTCGCGCAGACGCGTCGTTGCCCACATTCTCCGGCCGATACGGCCGGGGTTCGGATACAGGCACGCTGCCGGCGCCCTGGAAAGCGAATGGCGCAGCGCCCGCCGCAGCTCTGACCATGGCCGGCCGGCGGCTGCGCAAAAAAAGGCCTGCGCCCACCATCACCACCAGCGCCAGCAGGCCGAACAGCAGGATCTCACCGAAGGCCTCGCCCAGACCCAGGGAACTGGCAAGCCAGGCCAGCCCGAGACCAGCCGCGAGGCCGCCCAGCATGCCGCCCCAGGGCCGCTTCGCCGCAGCCGCCGCCGGCGCCGCAGACGTGACAGGCTTGCCAGCGGCATTGGTGGCGCCCTGGCTGGGAGCGGCCGGCGCCGCAGGCGCTGCCTCGCGCTGGGTCACGTTACCGGACTGCTTGCCGACCGAGCGGCCTGCGCCCATGCGCGAAGCGTCGGCGCTCAGGCTAGTCAAGGTCAGCAGCAAGGCTGCTGTCAGGGTCCAGAACTTCATGCGTACTCCTCGTTCACCCGCCGCAGAGGCCTCACCAAGCCCCTTCGATTCAACACTTGATTCCAACATGCAACGCCACCAGACCGCCCGTGAGGTTGTGGTAATCCACATGCCCGAAGCCGTTATTGAGCATCATGGTCTTGAGCTCTTCCTGGCCAGGATGCATTCGGATCGATTCCGCCAGATAGCGGTAGCTGGCCTCATCCTTCGCAACCCAGCGCCCCAGCCTGGGCAGCACATGGAAGGAGTACCAGTCATAGGCTTTCTCCAGGGGCTTGGCCACACGGGAAAACTCGAGCACCAGCAGTTTGCCCCCCGGCCTGAGCACCCGTGCCATCTCGGCGAGCGCCTGATCCTTGTGGGTCATGTTGCGCAGACCGAAGGCCACGCTGACCACATCGAACTGCGCATCTGCAAACGGCAGTTTCTCGGCATCGCAGACCAGGGCATCGAGCACGCAGCCAGCATCAAGCAGGCGGTCGCGGCCCTGACGCAGCATCGACTGGTTGATATCGGTGAGCACCACCCGCCCTTTGGGCCCGACCTGCCGCGCGAATGCCAGGGCCAGGTCACCGGTGCCGCCCGCGATATCCAGCACCTGGGCGCCCTCGCGCAGGTTGGCCACCATCACGGTGTAGGCCTTCCAGGCGCGGTGCAGGCCCGCCGACATGAGGTCGTTCATCACGTCGTACTTCGGCGCGACGGAATCGAACACACCCCGCACGCGGCGCGCCTTGTCGGCCTCCTCGACCGATTCGAAACCAAAGTGGGTCGTAGTCATTGCAGACAATGCTAGTCGGGATTGCGCACTCGGCGCCTGCAACCCGGCAAAGTGGCCGGGAATATGTCGCAAAATTGATGAATCGCAGCGCGCCGGCGGACCTGCCGCACGGTCAGCAGGCTCAATGGCTCGCGCAACCGTGCCCGGCCGGCTCCGGCATGGCGGCGTCGCGGTCCCTGCCGGCTGCCCGCAGGCGCTGTTCATACTGGGCCCAGAGGTCCTTCTCGCGGGACCCCAGGAAGTAGAGGTAGTCCCAGGAGAAGATGCCTGTGTCGTGGCCATCGGAGAACCGGGGCTGAACCGCGTAGTTGCCCACTGGCTCCAGCGCCTCCAGCGTGACGTCGCGTTTGCCCGTCTGCAGCACCTCCTGGCCCGGGCCATGCCCCTGCACCTCCGCCGAGGGCGAATAGACACGCATCAGCTCGAAGGGGATGCGGAATGACGATCCGTCCGAGAAACTGACCTCCAGCACACGGGTTTGACCGTGCACTGTGATCGACTGCGGTGTGGGGGAGCCGGGTTGCAGGCCTGCCATGGTGATGTGTCTCCTGTGCGTGTTTGCGCGCTGGCCTGGGCTACACCAGCACGCGCTCGATGCCACCGGTGTTGGCGGTGGCCACGTAGCGTTCCAGCCAATCCGGACCGAGTATGCGGTTGGCCATCTCGACCACGATGTAGTCGGCCTCCAGCAAGCCGTTGGGCAGGTCGTTGCCATAACGCGACAGGCCTTGCAGGCAGCTCGGACAGGACGTGAGTATCTTCACGTTTGCGCCAGCCGGGGCCGACGAAGTCTCGCGCAGCCGGGCCGCGTCCTTGCGCAGTTCCTCTTCCTTGCGGAAGCGGATCTGTGTCGAGATGTCCGGCCGGGTGACACCCAGCGTGCCG
>JBIKTP010000170.1:0-5836 GCA_044348035.1 Burkholderiaceae bacterium | reverse complement strand
CACCTCGTTCTCGTAGTAGCGGAAGAAGTCACGCCGGAACACGCGCAGTTCGAGTCCGCGGCGCGCGCGGTGCGGCGCGCCGTGCAGCACCAGCAGCACGTCGGCCATGATGACGGCACCCTCGTCGTACATCGACTGCGACAACTGCTTGTCGGCCAGCGTGTCGGAGGCCGCCTGGTAACCGGAGATCGAATAGGTGGTCACGGTGGCGCCTCTTTCAGGGATTCAGCAGGATGGGGTAGAGCGACCAGTTGTTGCGGATCGTGGAGCGGTCCACCACGCCCGGGTTGGCCGGATCGGGCCGCGCACCGTGCTGCATCAGGGTGCGGGCGATCAGCGAGACGGTGCCCAGGTGATGCTCGCGTGCGTCCGCACCGGCTCGCGGCAGGGACCCTGCGGCCAGCGTCAGGCCCAGGCAGGAATGCATGCCGATGCCGAACGACAGGCCATAGGGGCTGGCGCCACGCGGGGCGGGGCGGTGCGGGTTGTAGTCGGCGGCGTCCTCGCCGAAGATGCGCGTGTCGCGGTTGGCGGCCATCAGGTCCACGCTGATCAGGTCCTGCGGGCTCACATCCTGGCCGCTGGGCAGGTGCATCGGGCAGGTCGGTCGGCGACCGGCCGTGGGGCTGGACGGGTGCAGGCGCATGCTCTCGTGGATGGCCTTCTGCAGGAAGACCGCGTCCTCGGCATAGCGCTGCGCGTCTTCGGGGTGGCTGGCACTCCAGCTGAAGATGTCGTGCATCGCGTGCGTCAGCGTGTGGATCGAGGTGAACGCGCCGGCGAGCAGGAAGAAGCCAATCTCCTTCATCAGCACATCATGGCTGATGGGTGTCTCGGATTCGCTGCGCAGCAACTCGACCAGCACATCCCGCGGCAGGGCGTCCTCGGTGATCTCGCCGCGCGCGAGTTGCGCCAGCATCTCGCGCCGGCGGGCCATCGAAGGGCGGAAGAAGTCGTTGTCGAACTCGTCCATGGCCTGCTGGATCTCGGCCCGGATCGCTGCCTTGTCCCCCAGCGCCTGGCCCAGGGTGGCGGCCTTGCCGAAGGTGCGCAGGATACGCAGCAGCCGCGCGGTTTCCTCGGGGGAGCGCTCCGGGCGGTCGACGCCGGAGAAGTCGGCGGTGAGGTTCATCATCACCCGAAAGCCGAAGTCGACCAGGTCGGTCTTGCCGGCCGCCAGGTAGGGCGCCAGCGTCTCGCGCAGGGTGGTGGGAAACACCTGCTTCTCATACCACTCGAAGAAGTCGCGCCGGAACACCTTGATCTCGATGCTGCGCCGGGCGCGGTGCTCGTCGCCGTGCAGGTTGACCAGCACCTTGTCCATCAGGATGGCGCCTTCGTCGTACAAGGCCTGGCGCAGGTCGGTCAGGCGCAGGGTCTCGTTGGCGTGCTTGTATTCGGAAACAACAATGGCTGGCATGGATCCTCCTCGGGGATGGACAGACGTTGACGGGTGGGCCCGGCTACCTGGCGGGATCGAGTTCGATCTTGAGCTGGCGGCGGTCCCAGTTGGCGGCGGCCTCGGCGACGTTGCGGTACAGGGCCTGTATGCCCTCGCCGGGCATGTACACCTCCATCATGTGCCCCAGCATCGGCCGGGTGTCTATGAAGGCGGCACCGCGGCCGGACTGGGTGCGGACTTCGGTGGCGACCGGGTAGCCCAGCGCGGCGTACTGTGCCAGCATCCGCTGGTAATCGTCGGGAATCACCGCGACATGGTGAAAGCCCTCGCTGCCGCGCGGGAACATGTCGCGAAAGGCCGACGGCGCGTCGCAGTGCTGCTGCACCAGCTCGACCTGGATCGGCCCGGCCTGCACATAGACGGCCGAGATGTCGATCGTGGACGGCTGGCCGCGGTACATCACATGCGGCATCACGATGTGGCGGCGCACGAAGAAGGGGCCGATGCCCCACAGGGCATGCCAGCGATCGATGGCGTCGTCGATGTCGTTGACGATGTAGGCGTTCTGGATCAGGTGGTGGGTGAAGGTGGACATGGCGACTGCCTCAGAAGCTGGAGACACCCAGACCCAGGCCGCCGTCGACCTCGAGGGCGACCCCGGTGACCCACTCGGCGCGCACCAGGTACTCGATGCCCTCGGCGATCTCCACCACCGTGCCGATGCGGCCCAGGGCATGGTCGGGCGCGATGGTGGCGTAGCGGGCATCCGCCTGCTCGGCACTGAAAAGGCCTGCGCGCACATTGATCTCGGTGCTGACCGCGCCCGGCACGATGCAACCCACCCGGATCTTGCGGCGGCCGAGCTCGGCCGCCATGACCCGGGTCAGGCCCTCGATGGCGGCCTTGGTCGTGGCGTAGGGTGACGCCCCGGGGAAGGCGCGGCGGTTGTGCACCGAGCCGATGAAGATGATCGCGCCCTGGGTGGGCTCCAGCAGGGGCACGGCCATGCTGGAGAGCATCATGCCGGAGATCACGTTGGTGTTGAAGGCTTCCTTGAGGAACTCTTCGCTGTACTGGTCGACCGCCTGGCGGTACATGTTGGCGGCGTTGCTCACCAGCACATCGAGCTTGCCGCCATGTGCCACTGCGGCGTCGAGCATCGCCTGGCGGTCGGCGTGCACGGTGACGTCGCCCACCACGGCGCGGCAGGCCGGGCCGATGGACGCGGCCACCGCGTCGATCTTGTCCTTGCGACGCCCGGTGATCGTCACCTTTGCGCCGCGCTCGGCGAAGTAGCGCGCCGTGCCTTCTCCGATGCCGGAGCCGCCGCCGGTGATCAGCACCGACATGTTCTTGATTTCACGCATGGGAAGGGTCCTCCGATGGGGTAAAAATGACTGACTGACTTACTGGCTGGCGTGTGGATGTCAGGGCTTGCCAGACGCTGCCGGGGAAGGGCTTTCACGCCCCAGCAGCCAGGAGGCAGCGCGTGCGATCAGCTGCCGGTGCACGGGATGGTCGAGCGACTGGGTGTTGTGGCCCAGAGCGTCATAGAGCACGCGGCCGCCTTCCCATTGGCGTGCCCACAGCACCGGCGTCCAGGCGCCGGGCTGCCCGGCCGGGGTGCTCTGGTTGCGCGCATGGGCCAGGGGCTGCACATCGGGCGCCATCCACATGTTTTCGTAGACTTCGTCCTCGCACCGGAATGCGGGAAGTCCTTCGGCGACGCTGCCCGGCGTCGCGGCGTCGAAGTTCACCTCGACCCCGCCGAACGGCGCGTGGCCGGACTGGCCCCAGACCCAGCGCGCACCGACGATCTCGCCCCATTGGGGCCAGTCGTCGAAACAGATGGTGGCCGTGTGCATCGCCAGCAGGGCGCCACCGCCGCGCAGATGCTGGCGGATCGCCTCGCGGGCGGCCTCGGAGATGGCCAGGCCCCAGCGCGGGCGCTGGGCATCGTACCTGGCATCGCGCATCTGCCAGCGCAGCGCACTCACGGTGAGCAGCGCGAAGCCGCCCTCGGCCAGACGCCGGCAGCCGGCTTCGATGTCCTCATGGGTCTCGGTGCCGATGCCCAGCGGCGCGAGAGCGGCCGTGATGGATGGTGCACTGGCCTCCACCGGGTGGTGCACACCCCCTGCCAGCAGCAGGTTGCGGATGGGCGCCGTCATGGCTTGGCCGGCGCTTCGCGCGGCAGCAGGGCCAGCAGGGCGCGGGTCGCACCGCCGTCGACCACCATCTGGTGGCCATTGATGTAGCTGGCGGCGTCCGAGGCGAGGAAGATCACCGCCTCGGCGATGTCCTCCGAGCGGCCCAGGCGACGGCTCGGCACGGCCAGGCAGCGCAGGTCGCGCACGGTCTGGTTGGCAAAGAAGGGCGCGGACAGGCCTGCGTCGATGAAACCCGGCGCCACTGCATTGATGCGCAGGCCCATCGGGCCCCATTCCACCGCCATCAGTTCGGTGAGCGCGGCCAGACCGGCCTTGGATGCCGCATAGGCGCCGCTGTTGGGCGCCGGCGTGATGCCGTTGATCGAGGTGATGTTGACGATGTTGCCGGAGCCACGCTGCGCCATGCGCCGTGCCGCCGCCTGACCGACGATGAAGCCGCTCACGAGGTTGACATCGAGCACACGGCGGAAGTCGTCCAGCGTCTGGTCGATCAATGGCTTGAAGCGCGCCGTCCCGGCGCAGTTCACCACCAGATCGGGCACCGTGCCGAACGCGGCCTGGGCGGCGTCCAGCGCGGCGTGGACCGAGGCCTCGTCGGTCACGTCGCAGGCCAGGCCGACGGCGCCCGCGATGCCTGCGGCACGTTCACGCGCCCGGTTGCCGTCCTGGTCGACCAGGGCCACGCGGTAGCCGGCCTGTGCCGCGCGCACGCCGATGGCCGCGCCGATATCGCCACCGCCGCCGGTCACGAATGCATGTTTCATGCGGAATGTCTCCAGTTCTGTAGCGCCGGCCGGTGTCCTCGCGGGCCGGCGTTGTCCTTGCACGTTGACTGAAAATTATGGCACGGGTACATTCACCGAAATCGTTTTAATTGAGGTTGCTGCAACGCCCCGGGCTGTCCGGCGGCCCGTTCAAGCATCCATGCCGGAGACACACCTGTGAAGAACCCATCCATTGCCAACGCCAAGGTCATCGACCTGCATGCCCACATCGTGGTCCCGGAGACCATTGGCGCGGCAGGGGAATACGGCCCCGTCATCGGCCAGAACCCCGACGGCTCGCCGTTTTTCCAGATCGGCAAGACCTACCGCCTCAACGGCGTGCGCTACGTGGGCAGCCCCTTCATGGACCCCGACGTCCGCATCCAGCGCATGGACGAGCGCGGCATCGACTTCCAGGTGGTGTCGCCCAATCCGCTGACCTACATGCATTTCATCCCGGCCGACGACGCCATCCGCTTTTGCCGCATCCACAACGACGCGCTGGCCCGAATCGTGGGTGACCGCTCCGCGCGGCTTGCCGGCCTGGCAGCCCTGCCCCTGCAGTCACCCGCTGCGGCGGCCGCAGAGTTGCGCCGGGCCGTGACCGAGCTGGGGCTGGTGGGGGCGGGGTTCGGCACCGACGCGCCGCTGTCGCTCGACGACCCGGCCATGGATGTGCTGTACGCCGAAGCGGTGCGCCTCGATGTTCCGCTGTCCATCCACCCCGGCCCTGCCGGCATCGACGGCCCGCCGGGCGACGCTGCGCTCAAGCGCTTCGAACTCGACATCATCGCCGGCTTCGCCGCCCAGGAAACCCTGGCCGTGGCCACGCTGGTCTATGGCGGCGTACTGGACCGCCACCCCGGTCTGGACATCTGCTTCAGCCATGGCGGTGGCGCGACGGCCCTGCTCGCGGGCCGCATGGCCAAGGGAGCCCGCAAGCGGCCGTGGTCGCCCCCGGCACTGCGGGCCGAGGGCGCCTTCGAGGCGCGTCTGCGGCGTTTCTGGTTCGACACCCATATCGACCATCCCCAGGTCCTGCCCTTGCTGGCCGCCGTGGTCGGCGACGACCACCTCGTCTACGGCACCAATTTTTCCGGCTGGGATGCGCCCGACGCCCAGGACGGCGGCCATGCGCCGATCGCGCCCGCGCTGGCCGACAACGCGCGCCGGCTGCTGCGCGCCTGACATCCGCCACCCAGGGAGGTCCGCCATGCCGTCCGCCATCCTGTTCGAGAACGCCAGCGTCATCGATGGCACGGGTGCCGCGCCGTTCACGGCATCGGTGCTGGTCGAGGCGGACCGCATCGCCGCCGTGGGGGCCGATGCTGTGGCGCGTGTCGCCCATCTGCAGCATGCGCGCCGCGTCGACATGCAGGGGCTCACGCTCATGCCCGGGCTGATCGACGCCCACTGCCATCTGTCCTTCGATGACGCGGCGTCCAACCCCGAGCTCTTTCACCAGCGCCGCAATGCGCTGTCCGCGCTGGTGGCCGCCT
>JBIKTP010000169.1:0-5875 GCA_044348035.1 Burkholderiaceae bacterium | reverse complement strand
CATCGGCGGTTGCTTTGTCACCCTGCGCCTGACGTCTGCCATGTATCACCGCTTTCATGCGCCAGTGGACATGCATGTGGATCGCGTGGACTACATCAGCGGCGATACCTGGAATGTCAACCCCATTGCGTTGCGGCGCATCGAGCGATTGTTCTGCCGCAATGAGCGAGCGGTCATCCATGGGACGGTGGCGGGCACTGGAGCCCGCATCGCGCTGGTCCCTGTCGCCGCGATTCTGGTGGCGAGCATCCGATTGCACTTCGCCAACGTTCTTCTTCACTTGAAGTACCGGGGGCCAAATCACATCGTCTGTGATCACGATGCAGTCCGCGGCCAGGAACTCGGATGGTTCGAACACGGCTCGACCATCATCGTGCTGGCGCCGCGCGGATTCACCATCCGCGAAGAGATCCAATTGGGAAAATGCATCCGCATGGGGATGCCATTGATGTGCACTCCACCGGAGTCCTCCGCACCTCGCATCGAACGTCATTGAAGTGACATCAAACTGCAACACCAGGTCGTCACTTGTCAAGTACAGTTCCGGTGAAGGTGTGGCATCACCGAGCTCGCATGGCCGGACGACGACTTGATCGCTTCGGGCCTGGATCATGCGAATGCCGATGCCCGTCTCCACCTATTTTCACTGAATACCAGGAGCCCCCCGTGCAGATCATCAAGCAAGTTCGCCAGTACGTCGCTGCCAATCCCCTGGACCCATCCGCACAGATCCTGGCCCGTCTGGTCCTCGCTCTCGAGGCCGAATCCGACCTGGCCATATCCGATATCTACCGACTGGACTACGACCACTTCCAGATGGCACTGAAGGTGCTCGAGGAATGGCGTATCGACAGGTACTTCGCCGGCAAGGCGAAGTTGTTCGACATTTCCCTGCAGGCCGTCCAGCTGCGGCAGGCGGAAAATGTCGCCTGACCCTGGCCGCTGCGGCCAGGCGTTCCCGCCCCGTTGACTGGTCCAGGGGGTAGGCGTTTCGCTGACAAGCCAAGCCTGTCATTATTTCGACACATTGGCGGGACATGCTCTGCAGGCAATGACTGCAGGACTCAAACCATCTTCACGATCGCAAGGGCATGGGCAGGCGCTTGCGCAGGACGATCCGTTGGGCAAAGAGCTTGCCTGGCCTCTGGCGGACGCGGCTGTCGCTTGCAGCGCACCGTCCGGCGGTCCAGGCAGAGCCTCGGATGCGAACGTCTCGGCACTGATGGCCCTGGTGTGCCTGGCCCTGCCGGTCAGCACTCTCGCAAGCACCATGGGTCTGGAGATGGACGGCGTTTCCCTGGCGCTCTCTGCCGATGGCTGTTGGGTCGCGCTGGCGCTTGCTGCCTTGCTGTGCTCCCCGCAGGTTCGAAGGCGCTCGAAAGCATCCTCGGGCATCGCTGCAACCTCAGTTCCGCCGCAAGGTGATGCGTAGTCCGCCGGGGCCAGGTGCCGCGCCCGGGGGTTCAGCCCTGCGCGGCAGCGCGGATGACGGCCTGATCTGCGGATTCCGGTTTGACCCTGGCTCGCCAGCTGTTCCGATTTCAGCGCTCGATGCCGGGCAATGGATTTCCGGGCCGATCGAGTCCGGTGGCTTCATCTGGGTCCATTTCAACCTCGCACATCGTGCAACGTCGCAGTGGCTGACGCGGTATGCCGACCTGTCGGAAGTGTTCGATGAGGCCTTGCGTGACCGTACGCGCTCCACCCGGGTGGAGATGGACGACGACATGCTGGTGGCCGTCATCAATGATGTGCACTACGCATTCGCGTTCGAGCCAACCGACATTGCCACCCTTTGGTTGCTGGTCAGCCCGCGACTTGTGATCAGTGCCCGCGTGGCGCCGCTGCGGTCCATTGACCGCCTTCGTCATGCTGTCGAGACTGGCAGTACCTTGCGCTCCAGCGTGGACCTCCTCGTGCGCCTGATGAGGGAGCAGGCGGATGTGCTCTCGGGCATCGTGCGGGAAAGCAGCAGCCGAGTCGACGAGATCGAGGACCGCCTGCTGACGGAAAGGCTCGCCAAGCGGCGAGCGAACCTGGGAGCGCTGCGTCGCCTGCTGGTCCGCTTGCAGCGGCTGCTGGCGCCTGAGCCGGCCGCCCTGTTTCGCCTGCTCCAACGGCCGCCTGCCTGGGTTTCGGAAGAGGATCTTCAGGAATTGCGCGAATCCACGGAGGAGTTTCACCGCGTGCTGACGGACATGGGGGCCCTGCAGGAGCGCATCAAGTCGATGCAGGAGGAGATTGCCGGACGCGTCTCGGAGGAAAACAACCGTACCTTGTTCGTTCTGACGATGGTCACGGTGTTGGCATTGCCGGTCAACATCCTCGCGGGCCTCATGGGCATGAATGTTGGCGGCGTTCCACTTGCCAGCCATTCTGCGGGATTCTGGATCGTCGTTGGCTTGGCGGCCACCTGCACCTGTCTGGCGCTGCTGTGGGTGCTTCGACGACGCATCGATTGAGGCTGTCCGGCCGGTATCCTTCCGGCCGAATGCACAAGCCTTGGCTTGTGTCACGTTGATGAAATATTTCCTACATAAAGTAGGGAAGTTGTCCGAGCCTTTGATCCATGAAACACCCATGAGAAAACTCCCCCGCATCCTGGTTGTCGAGGACGAACCGGCGATCGCCGAATTGATCGCTGTCAATCTGCGCCACAACGGTTTTCAGCCGATCTGGGTCGCCGATGGCGAAACCGCTCGCCGAGAAGTGGATGAAGTGTTGCCGGATGCCATCCTGCTCGACTGGATGTTGCCCGGGCAAAGCGGCCTGGCGCTGGCCCGCCACTGGCGCGGTCATGCCCGCACCAAGGTCATTCCCATCCTGATGCTGACGGCGCGCGGAGACGAGCCCGACAAGATCGCCGGCCTCGATGCCGGCGCCGACGACTACATCACCAAGCCCTTCTCGACGCAGGAGCTCCTGGCGCGCATCCGCGCCGTGTTGCGGCGCCGCGCGCCCGAGCAGGTGGCGGACAGCGTGGCCGTGGGCGAGTTGCGGCTCGATGCCGCCACCCACCGCGTCACCTACCAGACCCAATTGCTCAAGCTCGGCCCGACCGAGTACAAGCTGCTGCATTACCTGATGACCCACGCGGAACGCGTGCACAGCCGGGGTCAGCTGCTCGACAAGGTGTGGGGCGACCATGTCTACATCGAGGAGCGGACGGTGGATGTCCACGTCAAGCGGCTGCGCGAGGCGCTGGGCGCTGCCGGGGTGATGGTCGAGACCGTGCGCGGTGCCGGCTACCGTCTCACCGGCCAGCCTTTGTCGCACCAGTAGGCGGCGGCAGTCCGGCACAATCGGGGCATGGTCCGGCGCGTCTTTCGCTTCTTCCTGTTTCAGCTTGTCGGTGGGCTGGCGGGTTGTTTCCTTCCTCTGGTTGGCGACCCCGCGCAAGGCGCACTGGTGGGCGTGGTGCTTGCCAGCGCCGCCTGGGTGGCGTGGGACCTGCGCCGCGGCGGCGTGGTCCTTGTCTGGCTGCGCGATGGCGACCTGGCCCGCGTTCCTCGGGTGGGGGGCCTGTGGGGCGAAGCAGCGGGGCGCGCCTATCGCCAGTTCCGGGTGCGTACAACGGCACTTCAGGAGAGCGAAGCCCGTCTGCAGGAGTTCCTGGCGGCCATCCAGGCCTCCCCCAACGGTGTCGTGCTGCTGGACTCCACAGGTCGCATCGAGTGGTGCAACCAGACGGCCGCCAGCCATTTCGGCTTCGATCCGGCGCGCGACATCCTGCAGAAGGTCGGCAACCTCGTTCGGGACCCGGCGTTTGTGGCCTACCAGGCGGCCGGGGACTACACGCATGACGTCGTGATGCCTGGCCCCGCCAGCACCAGCAGCCGGCCAGTGCGCCTGTCCGTGCACCTGCACCGCTATGGCGAGGGCCGCAGGCTCCTGATGTCACGGGATGTCACCGCACTGGAGCAGGCCGAGGCGATGCGTCGCGACTTCGTGGCCAATGTCTCCCACGAGATCCGCACGCCACTCACGGTGCTGAGCGGCTTCGTCGAGACCCTGCAGCATCTGCCGCTGGACCCACCGGAGCAGCAACGCTATCTGTCCCTCATGTCCCAGCAGGCACACCGCATGCAGACGCTGGTGAACGATTTGCTGACACTCTCGCGTCTGGAGGGCAGCCCGCTGCCGCGGCTGGACGAATGGATGGACGTGCGTACCCTTCTTCAGCAGTGCGAGCAGGAGGCCCGCGAACTCTCCATGCTGATGACACAAATGGGCCATGAACTGACGCTGGAGGTGACACACGATTGCCGCTTGGCCGGCTCCCAGAACGAGGTGCACAGCGCGCTTGCCAACCTGGTGAACAACGCCATCCGCTACACCCCGACCGGGGGGCGGGTGGCAGTGCGCTGGACCCTGCTGCCCGATGGGACTGGCGAGTTTTCGGTCACCGACAGCGGGCCGGGCATCGCCCAGGAACATATTCCGCGCCTGACCGAGCGCTTCTACCGGGTCGACCGCAGCCGTTCGCGCGAGACCGGGGGTACCGGCCTGGGGCTTGCCATCGTCAAGCATGTGGCACAACGCCATGGAGCCGTCCTGCGCATCGACAGTACTCCCGGGCACGGGTCGCGCTTCTCCATCACGTTCCCGGCGTCGCGTGTGGCTGCCGCTGTGGCAGCGGTTGCCGCCCCCTGACGACGGCGCTGCTCAAGGGCGCTTGCGACGGTAGAGCAGGATATCGTCACCCTTCTCGGACGGACGACGGATGTTGGCGTGCAGTTCCCAATACTGTGGGCCGGGGCGCTCGCGAGGGCCCAGGCGGTCATCCGCGTTCACCAGCAGCCAGGCGCAACGGGGCTGTGCCGAGGCCCCCTCGATCCGGAAGTTGCCGTGGTACTGGAATGCCGCAATCTGCTCCCTGCGCAGGCCGAGCTCTTGCAGACACTCAGGCTGCCGCACCAGTGTGCCCACATTGCGAACGACCACGGTGTAGCTTCGCACATAGTCCAGCAGGGGCATCCACAAGGTCATCAGCAGCAGCCAGCACCAGGCGGCGCCACCCGCCGGAAGCACGAGGCTTTTCCAGATCGCGGCCCGATGCCTGCCCACCCGCCATCGCACCAGCCAGGCCCACACCAGCGTCGCCGCCAGCGCGACGAGGAAGGCGGGTAGCGAGAAGCTGGCTTCGAAGCCCGGCGCCTGGCGCATTGCATTGGTGGCTGCCTGCCGAGGAAAGCCGGTCTGCATGCCCACCCAGATGATCCAGATGATGGCGCCGCAGCCGGTGAAGAACAGCAGCGTGAACCAGTCGATGAGTGCGCCAACGCTGCGCTGCAAGGTCGGCAGGGCAAATGCAGCCAGGCCGGCGAGCGCGGGCAGGGCGAGCAGCAACGCGCGGTCCGAGGGGCGGGTGGTCAGGGTGGCACCCAGGGCGACCAGCACGAAGAACAGGGGCAGCAACATGTGCAGGCTGGGTGTCCGGCTGACGATCTGCCTGCGCCAGCGCCACAGCGTCCACAGCATGAGCGGCCAGGCCGGCCAGGTGAACCAGAGCAGCAGCCGGGCCAGGCTGCTCCAGTCGCGGCTGCCGGCATCGCTGGGCAGCAGGATGCGCCAGCGCCACAGGCCCAGCAGGCTGGCCAGCGCGACTGCCAGCAGGGTGCCCAATGCGATAGTGCCAAGCACTCGCCATCGATCCGCGTCCTGACCGGGCGTTTGCGGGGTCAGCAGGTGCAGCAACAGGCTGCCGGTACCCAGAATGGCCGCCAGCGCCGGTGCACCGCTCAATGCAAGCCCTGCGAGCCCTCCGACCACGGCCAGCGAGCCGCTCACACGCCAGTAGCCCAGCGCGCACACACCAAAGAAGGCAGTGGCCACAAATGCCAGTTGCGCGGTGCTCGGCGTGATCTCGTGGGAC
>JBIKTP010000168.1:0-5886 GCA_044348035.1 Burkholderiaceae bacterium | reverse complement strand
ATGGAGTCGTCCACCACCAGGATCAGCGGCGTCTGCACTGCACCGAGTGCCGGCGCCAGCGGCATGGCGGCCGCGTCGAAGGTCGACGGAGTGGCCGGCGCCTTGCGCGCGTCCAGTTGCATCTGGCGCGCCTTGTCGCCATGGATCGTAGCCAGTGCCACCGGGTTGTAGATCAGCACCACCGCGCCGGATGCCAGCACCGACATGCCGGTCATGCCGGGAATACGGGCGAGCTGCGGCCCCAGGTTCTTCACCACGACTTCCTGGTTGCCCAGCACCTCGTCCACATGCAGGGCCACCTGTCGTCCCGCGCTTCGGAACACCACCACCGGCAGGTGCTTCTGCGCCGGTTCGGCACTCAGCGCCGAGGACTCCAGCAAGGCACCCGCCCAGAAAAACGGAATCTCCTGCCCCCCGTGGGTGAAAGTGTTGGCCTCGTAGGCCTGTTCCACCTCGGCGGCGGTGACCCGCTTGACCACCTCCACCAGGTTGGAGGGCACGCCCACGGCGAGCTCGCCAAGACGCAGCATCACCACCTGCGTCACCGCGGTGGTCAGCGGAACCACCAGCTTGAAGGTGGTCCCCTGGCCGGGCGTGGTCGAGGTTTCGATGCGGCCACCCAGCGCGTTGACCTCGTTGCGCACCACATCCAGGCCGACCCCGCGGCCCGACAGCTCGGTCACGCGTTGCGCGGTCGAGAAGCCGGGCGCAAAGATCAGGTTCGCCACGTCTGCGGCGCCGAGTTCGGCAGACGGCCGCAACAGGCCCTGGCTGATCGCCTTTTCGCGGATGCGCTGCAGGTCCAGACCGCCACCGTCGTCGGAGAACTCCACCGAGACGTCGTTACCCTCCTGCGCCAGCTCGATCGTGATGCTGCCCACCGCCGGCTTGCCGGCAGCAGCCCGCACATGGGGCTCCTCGATGCCATGGGCCACCGAGTTGCGCAACATGTGCTCGAAGGCTGGCGCCATGCGCTCCAGCACGCTGCGGTCCAGGTCCATCGAGCCGCCGATGATGTCGAGCTTGACCTGCTTGCCCACGTCCTTGGAGGCCTGCCGCACCACTCTGTACAGGCGTTCGGCGATGCCCTCGAACTCCACCATGCGCGTGCGCAGCAGGTCGCGCTGCAATTCGCGCGCCTGGCGGGCCTGTGCGATGAGGTCATCCTCGGTGCTCTCCATCGTGCGCTGCAGGTTGCGCTGCACCGTGGCGACGTCGGCCACCGACTCGGCCATGATGCGCGTGAGTTCCTGGACACGCGTGAACCGGTCGAACTCCAGCGGATCGAAATCCTGCGCATGGTCCTTGGCCTGCGCCATGCGCGACTGCATCTGCGACTCGGACTGGACCTCGATCTCGCGCAGCTGGTGGCGCAGGCGGTCCAGATTGCCGCCGAGCTCCTTGAGGGAGGAGCGCAGCTGACCCAGCCGACCGTCCAGGCGCGAACGGGTGATGATGACCTCGCCGGCCTGGTTGACCAGGCGGTCCAGCAGGGCCGCAGAAACACGCACGCTCTGCTGGGCGCTCTGGCGGGATGGCGCCAGCGTGCTGGTACTGCGGCTGCGCGAACGCCGGTCCGGCACAGCCTGGACCACCGGTACCACATCGCCGCGGGATGGCATCGCCGCCGGCTGCACAGAGGCTGGCGCAGCTGGCGACGGCTGTCCCGCGGGAGCGCCCTGTTGCGACAACCTGCGCAACCCGTCGAACACCGACTGCAAGGCGTCGAAACGCGCCAGCATCGGCTCCACCTGCGCAGCCTGCACGTCTTCGGAGCCCAGCGACTCGATGGCCGATTCCAGGCGATGGGCCATCTCGCCCAGCCGCATGGCGCCGGCCAGCCGCGCGCTGCCCTTGAGGGTGTGCAGTACGCGCAGCGTCTCGCGCCGGGCACCCAGGTTGTCCGGCCGTGCAGCCCATTGCCGCAAGGCCCCGCCGAGCTGCGGGAACAGATCGGCGGCTTCCTCCTCGAACACAGGGAACAGGTCGGGGTCGAGCGCGTCGACGACATCGGACTCTTCGCTGGACGGCACCACCTGCGAGACGCCAGCCACTGCCACGGCGGCAGGCTCCGCCGCCGGCACCACCGGCAAGGGCTCGTCGGTGGCGCCAGGCTGCACGGTCTCCTGGGCATCGAACGACAGGGGCTCGTCGAGGTGGTCCTCGGCCGGCGCAAACTCGCTCTCGAGAATTTCCTGCAAGGCCTGGCGGATCGAAGGGTCCGGCTGCTTGAGCAAGCCGGCTGCAAACTGGTGCAGCAGACGCCGGATGTCCTCTGCGGCCAGGTTGAAGACCCGGGCATGCTCTGGCCGCGACTGGCCATGCAGTTGCACATGCTGCAAGGCATGTTCCAGCGTGCGGGCGATCTCGGACAGCGCCATGAAACCGACCGTGCCGGAGCTGCCAGCCAGCGAATGGGCCAGGCCAACGGTAGAGTCGCGCAGCGGCTTGTCGAGCTCGAGCTCCCACTCGCTGAGCTCGGTCAGCAAGTGGCGCGACCATTCATCGGCTTCATTGAGATAAACGTTGTACAGCGGGATGCCGATGCGCAAGTCGCCGATGACCTTGATCTGGTCGTCGTCGTCCTGCACCGGTTCGTCGGCGTCCAGCATCTCTTGGAGCGGTTCGGGCAGCGCCCCGAATTCCGTGACAGTCTCTTCCGGCGCGAGGATGCGCTCCGGCGCTTCCTGAGGCGCCGCGTGCGGCTCGGCGCTCAGCCCACCCGAGCCGGCCGCGTCGAGTGGCACGGCGCCCACCGGCGCGAGATCGCCAAAGTCGATGTCCTCGAAGTCGAGCGACACCGGTTGCGGCGCGGCAGCGGGCGCGGGCGCGATATCGCGTAGATCGAAGGTCTGGGTCGCTGCGAAATCCGGGCGCGCCGCGTCTGGTTCATCGGCCGGTTCTGGCCCCCCCGCCGCGGCTGGAGCCTCCGGGGGCACCGCACGGTCGGACAGGACGGGCACCTCGAACATCTGGGTCGCTTCGAACTCGCCCCTGGGCGGGGCGGGTACATCCGGCGCGGGTTCTGGCGCCGGTTCCAGTTCGAAGTCGGGCAGTTCGAAGACCTGCGTGGCTTCGAACGCTGCCCGGGGCGGCACCTCCGATGCCGCCGCTGGTGCAGTGGCAGTCTCAGGTGCAGGCGCCTCGCTGGCGTCGGGCGGCGGTTCGGCAGCGGCCTGCATGAGCGACGGCAGCGCCACCTCGGCCACCAGGGGCAGCAGCGCTTCGGACGACAGGTCCCGCGCTTCGGATGGGGCCGGCCCGGAGACGGCCGCAGCCGCCTGCGGCAATTCGGTCGCCGGCACCGGTTCTGGCGGAGTGCCCGGCCAGGGCAGGGGGATAAGGGTGTCTTCCAGGCGCAATGCATCGGCCGCCTTGCGGAAGCTGAGTGCAGACCACGGCGTGGCAGCCCCGGTGGCGATGTCCTCCACCCAGTGCGAGAACTGCTCCATCGCATCACCGGCCAGGGACAGCAGTTCGCCGCTGGCGGGTTGCTGTTCGGCCAGCCAGGTGTTGGCAAGCTGCTCCATGGCCCAGGCGGCCTCGCCGAACTCGCTGAGCCCGACCATGCGCGAGCTGCCCTTGAGCGTGTGGAAGGCGCGCCGAAGGGTGGTGCCCTCCCCCATGTCCGACGGGTTCGCGCGCAGGGCCTGCAGGGCCTGCCTTCCGTTGTGGACCACCTCGCGGGCCTCTTCGAGGAAGATGTCGCGCATCTCGGCATCGTCGTCGTCCGGCTCGGGCTCCGGCGCTGGAGCAGCCGGCGCCGGCGCCGCGATGGCCGCGGTTGCCGCCACCACTGGCGCCGCAATCGCTTCCTCGGGCACTGGGGCGGGCGCCGTCTCAGGCAACACGGTCGCAGCGGCCGGCAGCGGTTCGGTCGCCTCCGGCTGCGCGGTGGCCTGTGCCGCCTTGTCGCGCCCCATGACCGGCCGCAACTCGCCGGCCTCCTCGTCGTACACGAACAGCTTCTTGGCCAGCGCACGCTGGTAACTCAGCATGTCAATCAGGAAGCCCATGGCGCCAAGACTGTTGCCGATCTTCTCGAAAACGGCGGTCGCAGAGCCGCGGCTGCCGATGTCGTCGACCAGAAACTTGTCGACGCTGTCACGCATGCGCAGCGCCGCCAGCGAGGCCTGGTCGAGGCCCAGGACGGAAAAAACGCCGCGCATCTGCGCCAGCTGGCTGGGGACCTCGTGCAGGGGGACCCGGTCCTGGGGATTGCGAAAGAACTGGTCGAGCGACTTCTCGACCATGCCCAGCGTGCCACGCAACTCGTCCACCACGCTGCCCATGGTCTGGCGGTCACTCACACGGCGATAGAGCTCCTCCATCCAGGGCTCGAGCGGTTCGGGCTGGGCGCCCTTGGTGACATGGTCCAGCCGCTGCGCAAGCCGGGCACTGCGTTCGGCCATCTTCGACTCGGTCGGGTCCAGGTCGTCGTAGGCTGCCTCGAGGTAGAGCACCGCCGTGGCCACTTCCATCGCCACAGGAGCAGCCGGCGGCTCGCCCGTGCGCACGGTGGCTTCGGTCGCCCGCATCAGCGCACGGGCCAGATCGCCGCTTTCCGGATGCAGCTTGACCATGGCATCCGCCACGCCGGCAAACTGGTCGGCGGCCGCCTTCAGCCGGTTGGTGTCGCCGCCGGCCAGCGCCGCCCAGGTTTCGGTTGCCGAGGCAATGCGCTTGCGCGCCTGCACCAGCAGTGCCGGGTCGAAGCGGCCAAACTGGGGTGTGGCGTAATCGACTGCGTGGGTCTGCACCAGCCCGTAGGCCGTGCGGACGGCCTGCAGGGCGGGTGCCGCCGCTCCCGCTGCCGGAACCGCCTGGGCGCAGCAGAAAAGCAGGTCCAGTGCGAGGCGGTCCACCACGGCCGGCTCTCCCCTGGCCAGCGTGGTGTACTGGGCGATGATGCGCGAGGCCGTGCGCTTGACATACACATCCTGCGGGCACAGCCCCAGGCCGACGGCCTGGAAGAAGCCGGCCGCCAAGGCCCAGAACACCCGCGGCTCGGGCGCGTCGGTACCCGCCGCCAGTCCCAGGCTGATGTCCGTCATGGCGTGCGCACCCTGGACATCGCCCGTGCGGACCACCTTGAGAACCGCCTGGTCGACCCGGGAACGCACCGAGGGGCCGTAGGCCAGCGCCGGCGTGTCTGCCGGAACCGGCACCGGTTGCCAGCGCCACTCCACCGGCCACAGGTCGGCGGGATGGATGCGGTCACCCCCCACCAGATCGAGCACGTCACGGTATTGCGGAAACAGCGCCACCGGGGAGGCATTCTTGCCCTTCAGCACGACTTCGAGGTACTCGGTCAGCGCGAAGCTTGCGCGCTCGACCTTGTTGGCCGCATCGTCACTGCACAATTCCGGGCGCTGCACGAACTTCTGTGCCAGTGCCTCCATCACCCGCAGAACCTTGGCCGGCGCGCCAAGGCCGACCATCTCCAGGGCGCCCACCGCCTGGTGCAGCTGCTGGCGAGCGATCCGCAACTGGCTCGCATCCAGCTCGGCCAGATCGGAGCCGCGGGCGAGCTCGGCGTCGCGCACGAAGCGGCGCAGCGCCTTGGTCGCGCCATCCAGCGACTTGCGAAGCTCGTCCAGCACCCAGGCCAATGGGCCCAGGTCGGTGCTGGCGATTTCCAGCTCGCCCGGCGCGGTCATGTGAGTCTGCATCTGGTTGTCCATTGCTGCTTGCGGCGCGCGCCGTCAGGCGATCTTGAACCGGGCCACCGACTGGCGCAGCTCCTCGGCCATGCGGGAAAGTTCCCGCACCTGGCCCGCAGTGGCCCGCGTGCCATCGCTGGTCTGTTCCGTCACGGCAAAGATGTTCTGGATGCTGTCCGCCACTGCATTGGCGAGGTTGGCCTCGCGCAGGGTGGCATCGGAA
>JBIKTP010000166.1:0-5888 GCA_044348035.1 Burkholderiaceae bacterium | reverse complement strand
CGTCCGGGTCGGGGCTCCAGCTCAGTGCGATGGACATCAGGGTGTACTCGCCCTTGAGCCACAGCCCAATCAGCGGGGCTGTCTCCATCGGCTTGATGTTGACCTTGATGCCCGCGGCCGCCCATTGCTGCTGCAGCACCTGGGCACACTGCACGTCCAGCGCATTGGCGGCCACCACGATGTAGTCGCCGATGTCGATGCCGCTGGCGTAGCCGGCTTCTGCCAGCAGCTTCTTGGCTGCCGCGACGTCCGTCTTGTAATAGGGCATGGGGCTGACGCCGTCATACCCGCCCACCTGGCTCTCCGGCACCATCGCGCCCACCTTGCCCGAGCCGCCCAGCACGGTCTGCAGGCAGGCCTTGCGGTCGGTGGCCAGGCTCAGGGCGCGGCGCACCCGGACATCGTTGAAGGGTTTGGCCTTGAGGTTCATCCAGACCGGGAAGGTGCGCGAGGTCTTGCCGGGTGCCGAGACCAGGTCGGGCGAGGTCTTGACGATCTGGGCCGAGACCTTCGGGTCCTTGAACCAGGTCATGTCGATCGCCTTCGAGCGCAGCGCCGAGGTGATCGAGGCCTGGTCCTTGAAGAACTTGAACACCACCGTGCCCAGGTAGGGCTGCTTCTCTTCGTAGTAGTTCGGGTTGGCCTTCAGCGTGAACTGCTGGTTCGGCTCGTAGGACTCGAACACGAAGGGACCGGTCCCCACCGGCTTGGTCTTGAGGTCGGTCACGCCCTTGGGCACGATCACGCCGTTCGGATTGGTGGCCATGTAGCTCAGGAAGGTGGCGCTGGGCGCCTTGAGCTCGAACTTGACGGTGTGCGCGTCGATCACCGTCACCGCCTTGATGCCGGCGAACAGCACCGCGCTGGGGCTGGCGCTGGCCGGGTCGAGGATGCGGTCGAAGGTGTGCTTGACATCCTCGGCGCTGAAGGCCTGGCCGTTGTGGAACTTCACGCCCTGGCGCAGGCGGAAGATGTAGGTGGTCTCGTTGGGCGTGAGGTAGCCGGTGGCGAGGTCCGGCTCGATCTTCATCTCGGCATTCCAGCGCAGCAGGCCGCTGTAGAGAAGTGCCGTGAAGTCGTAGGACGAGAACGCGGTGAGCGTGACCGGGTCCAGGCCGATCGGGTCGGCGTCGGCGCCGATCGTCAGCGTGCCGCCACGCTTGGGGGCGCCGGCCTGGGCCAGTGCCATCGGGCTGAGCGTGGCCAGCGCGCCCCCTGTCAGTGCCAGCTGCAGCAGGCTGCGCCGCTGCAGGCCATCGGCTGCGGCGGGATGTGCGTCGTCGAGTGCCAGTTCGGGGTCGGGATTCGTAGGCATGGAGCGTCCTAGGTTGCGTGGGTGGCGGGGGCGTGCAGTGCGACCGGAGGAGGGGCGATGGCGGCATGCGGTCGCGGGCAACGCGCTTGTCTTTCATCATAGTCATTGCATCGGCGTACTGTGTCTGGCCGCATGTTTCACCGCACGAAACGTGGATTGCGCCGTGTTGCGCCGCCCACGCGCCCGCCGGCGTGCCGGGCACCGCACAATGCGCGATCACCCCGATGGCCCATCCGGAGACCTGTCCATGATCCGTATCGCAACTGCTGGTTATCAGCATGAATCCAATACCTTTTCCTCCATTCCTGCCAGCCTGGACCTGTGGCGGCGCTCCGGCATCCTGGAGGACGCGGCGTCGATCCGGGCCGAATACGCCAGCTCGCAGTCCACGCTGGCCGGTTTCTTCGCCGAGGCCGGGCAGCATCCCGACGTCGAGCTGGTCCCGCTGTTCTTCACCCGCCTGATGCCGATGGGTGCGATCACGCCTGAAGCCACCGATTTCATCTTCGACCGCATCATCGCCGCGCTGCGCGACAACGGCCCCTGGGACGCGGTGCTGCTGCCCCTGCATGGCGCGGCAGTGTCGGCCAGCCACCCCGATGCCGACGGTGAACTGGTGCGCCGCGTCCGCGCGCTGGTCGGCCCGCGGGTGCCGATCGGGGTGGCTCTGGACATGCATGCCAACATCGCGCCACAGCTCGTGTCCAACGCCGACATCGTCACTGTCTACCAGACCAATCCGCACATCGATGCCTTCGAGCAGGCCCGGCACTGCGCGCAGCTGCTGCTGCGCACCGTGCGCGGCGAGATCCGCCCCACCAGCGCCCTGGAGATGCCGCCGCTGCTGGTCAACATCCTGTGCCAGGGCACGGCCGATGCCCCGATGCGGGATCTTCTGCGCGAGGCGGCGGCCCAGGCGCAGCGGCCTGGCGTGTTGTCGGTCAGCGTGGTCGAGGGCTACCCGTATGCGGATGTGGCCGAGATGGGCATGTCCTTCATCGCGATCACCGACAACGACCCTGCCCTGGCGCGCGAGGTGGCCCGCACGGTGGCCCTGGCGGCCTGGAACATGCGCGAGGCGCTCAACCACGGCGCCCCGTCCATCGACGAGGCGCTGATGCGCGCCCGGGCCGCCACGCAGGGGCCGGTGGTGCTGTTCGATGTCGGCGACAACGTGGGCGGCGGCAGCCCGGGCGACTCCACCCACATCCTGCATGCCGCGCGGCGGCTGGGCGTGGCCGACCTGTTGCAGGCCGTGTGTGACCCCGAGGTGGTGGCGCTGGCGCAGGCCGCCGGTGTCGGCGGGCGCATCGATGCCGCCGTGGGTGGCAAGAGTGACGGCATGCACGGCGCGCCGTTTCCGGTGCAGGCCACCGTCACCGCGCTGAGCGACGGCCGCTACGAGGAGACCGGCCCCACGCACGGCGGCTTCCGCTTCTTCAACGACGGGCCCAGCTGTGCCCTGCGTACCGACGACGGCTACACGCTGGTGCTGACCTCGCGCAGCGCCGGTTCGTCGAGCCTGCAGCAGTTCCGCGCCCTGGGTATCGAGCCGACGCAGATCAAGACCATCGTTGCCAAGGGCGTGCACTCACCGCGCCCCGCCATGGAGCCGATCGCCCGCGAGCTGATCTGGGTCGCAACGCCGGGGGTGACCACGGCCGATCTGTCGACCTTCACCTACCGGCACAGGCGGGTGCCGCTGTACCCGCTGGAGCCGCACACGGTGTGGCCCTGAGCGGCAGCCCGTGGCCTGGTCCGGGCGGCAAGGCCCGGTGCGTCACGGGTTCTGCAGCGCCCGCAGCAGCTTCAGTCCACCCCGCCCATTCACCGGTTGTCCCAGCCGCGCCTGTTCGATCCGGATGCCCGCCCGGCTCTTGTCTCCCAGCATGCCGTCCACCTCGCCGATGTCATGGCCGCGCAGCACCAGCAGCCCCTGCAGTTCGCGCCGCTGGGCCCGTGACAGCCCCGGGTCGTCGGTCGGCCATGGGGTGGTGAAGGGCCCGGCCCCCCGCAGCCGGTCGCTCAGGTGCGCGATGGCCAGGCCGTAACTTTCGGCAGCGTTGTAGCTGTAGATGGCGTCGAAGTTGCGCAGCACCAGGAAGGCCGGGCCGCTGGCGCCGGCCGGTGTCATCAGCCCGGCGTTGCCAAGGCCCTGCGGCAGTGGCGCGCCGTCCACCCGCTGCAGGCCCCGGCTGGCCCAGTCCGCCATGCTGCGCTTGGCACGGCGTCCCTCGCCGCTGGTGCTGAAACCGGCTGGCAGCTTCACCTCGAAGCCCCAGGGCTGGCCGTTCTGCCATCCGGCCCGGGCCAGGAAGTTGGCGGTCGAGGCCAGCGCATCGGCGGTGTTGTCCATCAGGTCGCGCCGGCCGTCGCCGTCGAAGTCCACCGCCAGCCGCTCGAAGGTGCTGGGCATGAACTGCGTGTGGCCGAAGGCGCCGGCCCAGGAGCCTACCAGGCGCTCCGGCGCGACATGACCGGCCTGCAGGATGCGCAGCGTGCTGTAGAACTCGCCACGGAAATACGCCTGGCGCCGGCCGAAACAGGACAGGGTGCCCAGCGCCTGCACCAGCGGGTATTTGCCGAAGGTCTGGCCGAAGTTGCTCTCCACGCCCCACACCGCCACCACCGTGGCGGGGTCGACACCATAGCGCTGCTGTACCTGTGCCAGCGTGTCGGCATGGCGTTGCAGCATGGCCCGCCCCTCGGCCACACGTTCGTCGTCCACCAGGCCGGCAAGGTAGTCCCAGATGGCCGTGGTGAATTCGGGCTGGAAGTTCAGCTTGTCGATCACGCTCATGTCGGGCACCAGGCCCTCGGTGTGCCGCGTGAAGGTGGCTTCCTGCACGCCCGCCGCACGGGCGGGCGCGCGCAGACTGTTCAGGCAACTGGTGAAGTCGGCAGCGTTCTGCGCCTGTACCGGCAGCGCGAGCAGGGCGGCGCACAGCAGGAATATGGTTCGGTAGTGCATCTCGGGCAGGTCCATGGCGGGGGGTGGATGCCGTGGCGCTTTTCGGTGATTGTGGGGCTCAGGCCTCGGGGTCGGGTGCGTTCCTGAGCGCCAGTGCCGCATCGTACAGCGCGTTGCGCGACTGGCCGGTGATCTCGGCCGCCAGCCGCACTGCCGACTTCAGCGGCAATTCGGCCAGAAGCAATTGCAGCACGCGGGTATCGGTGCCGGCCTCGCTGGCCACGGGCGCCGGATGCAGGACCAGCACGAACTCGCCCCGCACCCGGTTGGGCTCGGCGGCCAGCCAGTCCGGCAGCGCCTGCGCATCCAGTGTGGTGATCTGTTCGAACTGCTTGGTGAGCTCGCGCCCGACCGTGATGCGACGCGCCCCCAGGCCCGCGAGTGTCTGTGCTGCGGCCTGGATGCGGTGGGGCGCTTCGAGCAGCACCACGGCACGGGGTTCTGCGGCCAGGGCGGCTGTGGCTGCGCTGCGCTCGCCCGCCTTGCTGGGCAAGAACCCCGCAAACACGAAGCCAGCCGCCCGGGGCTGGGCGAGGTCGATGCCGGCCACGCTCAGCGCCGCGGTCACGCTGCTGGGGCCCGGAACCGGCACCACGGCCAGGCCGGCCTGGGTGGCCGCTGCCACCAGCCGGGCGCCCGGGTCGCTGATCGCGGGCGTGCCGGCATCACTCACATAGGCCACGCGCTGGCCCTGGCGCAGACGTTCCACCACCTGTGCCGCTGCCTCTGCCTCGTTGTGCTGGTGCAGTGCCAGCAAATGCGCGCTGCTGCGTTCCAGGCCATAGGCCCGCAGCAGGGTCTGGGTATGGCGCGTGTCCTCGCAGGCCACGGTGTCCACCAAACTGAGGATGTGCAGCGCGCGCAGGCTGATATCGGCCAGATTGCCGATGGGCGTGGCCACCAGGTACAGGGCGCCCTGCGGATAATGCTGCAAGGCTGCGGCTTCGTGGGCGGCAGCAAGTGCCGGCGCATAAGGTGAGGTCAATGCTGGAATCCAGGTTCGGGAAGGACACGCATTTGTTGCCGACAGCCACGACCAAGCAGGCCGGGGATGCCGCCGAGGACCGCGCACTGCGCCACCTGCAATCGGCAGGGCTTCGGCTGGTCACCCGCAATTATCGGACGCCCGGGCGCGGCGGTGGCGAAATCGATCTGGTCATGCGCGCACCGGATGGCACCCTGGTGTTCGTCGAGGTGCGCGCACGCCGGGCCCTGGCGCATGGAGGCGCAGCCGCCAGCATCGGCAGCGTCAAGCGCCGGCGCATCGTGCTGGCGGCTCGCCATTACCTGATGCGTCTGCGCACGCCACCGTCCTGTCGTTTCGACGTGGTGGTCATCGATGGCGACACGCTGCAGTGGCTGCGCGCCGCATTCGATGCCGATTGACGCACCCTTGTACGGCCTTTACCTCCCGTTGCCGGTGCGACGGTTATCATGCCCCCCATGCTTGAGCAGCGCATCGAACAGCATTTCATTGACAGCGCAGACCTGAAATACCAGTCGGCCCAGGTATTGAGCAAGCCGATCGCCGCCGCCGTGCAGGCCCTCATGGTGTGCGTCACCAGCGGCGGCAAGGTGCTGGCCTGCGGCAATGGCGGCAGT
>JBIKTP010000167.1:0-5888 GCA_044348035.1 Burkholderiaceae bacterium | reverse complement strand
CGCGGGGGTCGAACCCCGCAAGAAAGAACACCCGGCGCCGGCGCACCGGCTGGCCCGTGGCTTGGGCGCGCGATGCCTGTTCCATGCTGGCGGTGATTGGGCCGACGCACGCAGGCGATCAGCGAAGCGGCGTTACTTGGGCGGGCGATGCAGGGCGCAGATCTTGTTGCCCGCAGGGTCCCGCAGGTAGGCCAGGTAGATCGGTTTTCCACCCGGGCTCTCGCGGAACCCCGGTGGGTCTTCGCAGCTCGTGCCGCCATGGGCCACGCCCGTGGCATGGAAGGCATTCACCTGCTCCACGGACTGGGCCAGAAACCCCAGGGTACTGCCATTGCCGTGACAGGCTGGCTCACCGTTGATCGGTGTCGAGATGGCAAAGGTGCCGGTCGCGCTGCGGTAAAAGTACCGGTTCTTGTTCGCAAAGCCCGGGGCGATCCCCAGGGTGGCGAGCACAGCGTCGTAAAACTGCCGCGAGGACTCGAGGTCCTGGGCGCCCAACATGGCATGGCTGAACATGGTTGTCTCCTGGTGGCAGCCCGGACATCGGGACTGCAGCGTGCACGGATAGTACCCGACGCCGGCACGCGCCGCCCGCCTGCCGGCATCTGCGGGTGGCGGTTCAGGGCTCTGCGCCGGAAGCACCGCGCTTGTCCACCACCACCAGCACATCCGCCTTGCACTGCGCCAGCACGCGCTTGGTCACGCTGCCCATCAGCAGTTCTTCGGTGACACGGGTCCCGTGTTTGCCAAGGATGATCAGGTTGCAGCGGATGCGGGACTCATGCTCCAGGATGTGCTGCACCGCATTACCGTGCTCCACGACGGGCACGTAGTCGCTGCGCTGCAGGCCCGCGCGCCGGGCGAGCGCATGCAGGTCGCGCAGGCCCCTTCCCCGGGCCTGGGCGCGGTAGCGGCGCACCTGTGCCGTCGACACACCCGCATATTGCAGAATGCCTTCGAATGGCACATCGAACACATGCAGCAGCACGATCTGCGCATGCGGCGCGATCGCGCGCATGAGGCGGATCGCGATTTCCGAACCCGGAGAGAAATCCACCGGAATCAACGCGCGAAGGTAGGGCCCCTTCGCCGGCTTCTTGACCAGCAGCACCGGGCAGGCGCTCTTGCGCAGCAGCCGCGAGGCTGTCGACCCGATGAGCAATCGCCGCAGGGCGCTTTCGCCGCGCGCACCCACCACCACCAGATCGGCATCAACGGTTGCCCCCACCACAGGGACCACCTCGGTGGCCATGCCCTCCTCTACCTGGACCACAAAGGGCACACCCTTGTTGCGCGCGGGGTCCTGCGCGATCGCCTCCAGCGTGGCCCGCTGCCGGGCCATGGCTCTCTGGGTCACCGCCTCGGCCTTGGCGCCGATCAGGTTGCGCAGCGGGCCCAGGGCGTCCAGCCCCATCGCATGCAGCAGGGTGCAGCGCGCAGCCGTGGTGCGCGCCACCAGAAAACCCCGGTCAACCGCATGCAGCGACAGCGGTGAGAGGTCCGTGGCGGTCAGGATGTGCCGGATGGAATGCATGGTGCGGTCTCCTCGCTGGCGCAAGCGTATCACCGCCAGGCAGGTCCCGTCGAGGGGAGGACACCGGCCCGGGGCCTTCGCGGGCGGTCAAACCAGCACGATACCCTCGTGTTCTGCGACCATCTCCAGGGCCCGCTCGAACAGGGCGCGTGCCGAGCCGGACACCGATGCCAGATGCGCGTGGAGGTGGGCATCCTCCGAGCTCCTGTGCAGGCATTCCTGGCTGTATTGCTCGAAACTGGCAAGCTGCGAAATCAGCTCGGCCACATGGCGCGGGCATTCGCACAGCACCTGTCCGGAGATGCCTGCCACCCGCGCCAGCGTCTCGTCCGAGTACTTGCGGGGCGGAATCATCGCGCCTGGCGCAGCATCGGGCGCAGCATCTGCGGTGTCCACCATCAGCACGGCACGCACCAGGTCCGCCAATTCGCTGTCGGACACCGGCTCGCGCCGCAGCAGGATGCCGGTTTGCTTGATGGCCCGCGCCAGTTGCTCGCGACCGTAGTTGTAGACCACGATCACCTGCGCGATCTGGTGCCGCCGGGCGACACGCTGGATGCCGTCGAGGACGATCTCGTGCAGGGTACCCGCCTTCACCAGCAGGATGTGGGGGGGCGAGGCGAACTCCGCCGCCAGGGCGGCGTCCAGGTCGGGAAAGGCCGCAGCGACCTGCACCGTGGTACTGGCGAAACCGGCCTGGAACGCGCCCGAGCCCAGCCGGCCGGCCAGGCCCAGACCCACCACCGCGACCGCCACCGTACCCGAGCGGACCCGCTGCTGGGCCTTGAGCAGGCTTGCGCTCTGGTGCTGCCGGCGCAAGCGGTTCAAGGCATCGGCGTCCAGGTTGGCGATCATGCTGATGGCGTGGCCTTCGTCAGTGAGTTGCTTGAGAAGGGTGGCGCGCAAGAGGTCCTCCTCGTTGTACAGACGCTGCTGACCGCCGGTCTTCTGAGGGCTGAAGGCCTGGTAGCGCGATTCCCAGACGCGCAGCGTGGGCACCGGAACCCCGGCGAGTTTGGCAACGGTACCGATACGGTGAACAGCTTGCTGGGCTTCTTTCATTGAATGTCTTCCAGATGAATAGGTATTGCATAGAATTATCCATGTATCTTGACCGTAAATCGTGAAATATCTTTACACTGGAATCGATATTGGTACATTGCCTGCTGGATATCTGCTCAAAAACATGTTCGGAGGTTTCATGGTCAACAAGCAAGCCAAACATGCCCTGCACATCGTGCTGGTGGTCGCCAGCCTGCCGTCCGGTGCGACGATCACCACGCAAGAACTGTCGTCACGGCTGGGACTCTCGGTGTCCTATCTCGAGGGCGTGCTGAAGCAATTGCGCACCACACCCGTGCTGCGGGCGATTCGCGGCCCTGGTGGCGGCTACCAGCTCGGGGCCGAACCGCATGCCATCAGCGTGTGGGATGTGATCTCCGCGTTTCCGGAGACAGCCGAAAGGCCGGGCAATGACCGGCTTCCCGCCACCCGTTGGCTCGAGGCAGAGTGCCAGCGGATCAAGGCCGATTTTCTGGCTCGGGCGACGATTGCGGAGTACATGTCGGTGGTTCCGCTCGCGCCGGTGGAGAGCGCCCGCGCGCGGCGCCGGGAAAGCGTGCTGCGCTTCAAGCCATTGGCGCCACCCCTGCGGCCGCGGGCCCCCAACTCGGTCTTCGACCTCTCGGCGTTCTACCAACTGCAGGCGGCGTGAGCCGCCGGGCGGTGGCGATGTTCAACCAGACAACGCCGCTGGTGCGCTAGCGGGAGGCCACAAGCGCGAAGAGCAACTGGGGCAGCGCCACCGCATCAAGGGGTCCGGCCCGCACCCCGGTGAAAGGCGTCATGTGCACGACGGGTCGGGCGCTGGACACCGAGCTCACGGCAGAGCAGAGTGCGTATCTGGCCATCGTCGAGTCGCGCGCCGGCGCACTGTTGCAGATCGTCAACGACACCCTGGACTTCTCCAAGATCGAGGCCGGGTACATGCGCCTGGTGTCGGTCGGCTTCCCGCTCGACGACACCCTGCACAACACGATCCGCTCGCCGGCCATCCATGGCCACCAGAAGAACCTCGAAATGCTGTTGAACGGCGCCCCCGGCGTGCCGGACCGCCTGCCGGGCGACCCGGGACGCCAGCGCCGGGCAAGTACGGCGACACAGGGCTCGCGCTGACCATCTCCTCGCAGCGGGTGACGATCACAGGCGGTGATGCCGGCGCCGAACCCGCGGCAGAGTCACTGGCACACATGGAGGCGGTGCTGCAGACCCTGCGGGACGCCGTCGTGGCCTACCGGAGGTGATCTGGGCCGCCTTCATCCAGGGGAGTCGGCTGGCGCGCCATCCAGAAACAGGCCTGTCCCAGCAGGCCGAAGGCAAGCATCACACAGGCTGCGGCCAGCGCGGCATCCGGATGCAGGGTGACCAGCGCCGCACAGGACGCCCCCACCAGCATCTGCACGCAGCCAAACAGCCCTGAGGCAGACCCGATCAGCCGTGGAACCACACTCACCGCCTGGACCGACGCGATCGGGGTGCACAAGCCAGCCCCCAGGGCGTGCAGGAACACCAGGACCACGATCACCCAGAGCTGTGGCCCCCAGACCAGCACCGACCCGACGAAGGCCAGGGCACTGACCAGGCTGATCTGGTGCGCACCGACCATCAGCCGGTCGCTGTCGATGCGCCCGGCCAGCCGGCTGGCCAGCGCATTGCCAATGAAGGCGCCGAGGATCATGAGGCCGAGGTACAGCCCGACTTCGGGAACCGGCCGGTGCAACTGCTGCACAAAGATGAATGGTGCGGCGGTGATGAACGCATAGGTGGTCGTGGAGGCACAACCGCCGCCAATCGCCAGACCCACGAAACGGCGCGTGCCGAGCAGCAACCGGTAGTCGGCCAGTACCGAGGCGACGCTGATGCGGCCGGTCGGACTGCCGGTCTCGGGCAACATCCTCCATGCCAACAGCAGATTGACGGCACCCAGGCATGCCAGCACCCCGAACACCGCGCGCCAGCCCCAGCCATGCGCGACAGTGCCACCGATCAGCGGCGCCAGGCCCGGGCCGACCAGGGTCATCAGCCCCATCAGCGACAGGCGCCTCACGGCCTCGTCGACGCCGGAAGTGTCCCGCACGATCGCCCGTGGCAGCAACATGCCGACGCAGCCGCCCAGGGCCTGTGCAAACCGGGCGGCCAGCAACACATGGACATTGGGCGCCAGCGCCGCCGCCAGCCCCCCCAAGGTGAACAAAAGCAGGCCTGCCAGCAGCAGCGGGCGACGCCCGAAGCTGTCGGACAGGGGGCCGAAGACCAGTTGCCCGAGGCCCAGCGCCAGGATGTAGACGCTGATGGTCAGTTGCACCAGCGCCGGGCTGGTGGTCAGGTCCTGCGCCGCCACCGGCAGCGCAGGCACGAACATGTGCATGGCCGAGGTGCCGCTGAGCGTGATCAGCGCCAGCGGCCACAAGGGCACATGGCGATGCTCCCGGGGTTCAGGCACCGGCCGTGGGCCCGCACTGGCGGGCAGGTGATGGAGTGCGACAGGGCATGGTACTTTGGTGCGCTGCCGCGCAACGGGAATGCCCGTAACATTCCGCGCTGGAGATTGCATGCGCCCACTGATTGTCACCTGTCTGTTGCTTGCCGCGGCCTTGGCCCGCACCGCTTCGGCCGGCCCCTACGAAGAAGCCGACGCGGCCTATGCCCGCGGTGACTACCCCGAAGCCTTGCGGATCTACCGCGTACTGGCCACCCAGGGTGTTGCGGCCGCGCAGTTCAACCTCGGCGTCATGTTCGATTTCGGTCAGGGTGTCGGCCGCGACCCGGCTGCCGCGGTACGCTGGTACCGGGAGGCCGCCGCCCAGGGCCATGGCGGGGCTCAGTTCAACCTCGGTGGACTGTACTTCGAGGGTGTGGGCGTGCCGCAGGACAGGCTGCGCGCCTACATGTGGTTCACGCTCGGGGCGACAGCGGGTGCCCCGGGTGCCAGCCGAAACCGCAACATCGTCGGCCGGATCCTGTCGACGGCGGAACTGGAGCAGGCCCAGGAGATGGCGCGCGCATGCCAGCGGCGCAACTTCAGCGCCTGCGACTGACCGTCATCGCGTCAGTTCCGGTCGCCGCCCAGCAATCCGCCGGCGCCGAATCCGCCCAGCACCGAGCCTTCCTCCTTCGAGCCTCCACGCTGGGGCGCCGCGGCAAACACGCGCGACGCCAGACGCGAGAGCGGCAGGCTTTGCAGCCAGACCGTGCCCGGGCCGGTCAGGCGGGCGAAAAACAGGCCTTCTCCCCCGAAAAGGGCCGTCTTTATCTTGCCGACGAACTGGATCTCGAAGCTGACGCCTGGCGTGTA
>JBIKTP010000164.1:0-5915 GCA_044348035.1 Burkholderiaceae bacterium | reverse complement strand
ACCCGATGCCGCGGTGCCGCGCGCCATCCAGCGCTTCTACAACCTGGGCATCCGCCCCGAGTGGTGGAAACTCGCGCCCCTGCAGACGGCCGGCTGGCAGGCGCTGGAGGTGCTGGTGCGCCAACGCGACCCGCAGTGCCGCGGCGCCGTGATCCTCGGCCTGAACCAGCCGATCGCCGCATTGGCGGACAGCTTCTCCCGGGCGCAAAGCAGCATCGTGCGAGGTTTCATGGTCGGCCGCAGCGTCTGGGCGGATGCCTCGCAGCAGTGGCTCGGCGGCCAGATCGACGACCAGGCCCTGGTGGCCGCCGTGGCCGGCAACTTCACGCAACTGGTGCTGGCCTGGCGCAACCGTGCCGCAGCCGCAAGCGCACCGCACCCGGCAAAGGCCCCTCCGTGACAACGCGAAGACTCACCATGGCGCAGGCGCTGGTCGCGCACCTGGCCGCATTGCAAGTCGAATTGCCCGATGGCCGCCTGGTCCCCTACTGTGCCGGCATGTTCGCCATCTTCGGCCATGGCAACGTGGCCGGCATCGGCGAGGCCCTGTGGTCCCACCGCGGCGCGCTGCCCACCTACCGCGCCCACAACGAGCAGGCGATGGCGCATGCGGCCATCGCGTTTGCCAAGGCGCGGTTCCGCCAGCAGGCGATGGCGGTGACGACCTCCATCGGTCCTGGGGCCACCAATCTGCTCACCGCCGCCGCGCTGGCGCATGTCAACCGGCTGCCGGTGCTGTTGCTGCCGGGCGATGTGTTCGCGTCCCGCGAGCCCGACCCGGTGCTGCAGCAGCTGGAGGATTTCACGCAGGGCGACGTCAGCGTCAACGATGCGTTCCGGCCCCTGACCCGCTACTTCGACCGCATCACACGGCCCGAGCAGATCCTGGACGCGCTGCCCCGCGCGATTGCGGTGATGACCGATCCCGCGACCTGCGGTCCGGCCTGCCTGGCCCTGCCCCAGGACGTGCAGACCCACGCCTTCGACTGCCCCGACGACTTCCTGCATCCGGCACCCTTGCGCTTCCGCAGGCCAGCCCCTGACGCGGGCGAGCTGGCACGCGCAGCAGCCCTGCTGCGGGGCGCCCGCCGCCCGCTGATCGTGGCCGGCGGCGGCGTGTTGTACAGCGAAGCCTGGAAGCAGCTCGAAGCCCTGGCCGATGCCGCCGGCATCCCGGTGGCAGAGACGCAGGCCGGCAAGAGCAGCCTGCGCTGGAACCATCCGCTGCAGGTGGGAGCGATCGGCGTCACCGGCTCGCCGGCCGCCAACGACCTGGCACGCGAGGCCGATCTGGTGCTGGCCGTGGGCACGCGGCTGCAGGACTTCACGACCGGCTCCAACCGCCTCTTCGGTGGGACCCGGATCCTCGCGCTCAATGTGCAGCCGCTGGACGCCGCCAAGGGCAGCAACGCCTCGCTGGTTGCCGACGCCCGTGTGGGCCTGGCCCTGCTGGCGCAGGATGTGCGCGGCTGGCAGGCCGACCCGGCCTGGACACGCAGGGCGCGGGAAAAGGCCGCGCAATGGGTCGCCCGTGTGGATGCGCTGACGCGCCCTGCCCCGCTTGCAAATGGCGTCTTGCCCTACGACGCCGACGTGATCGGCGCCGTGCGCGATTCCGCGCCCGACAGCGACACCCGCGACGTGGTCGTCTGTGCCGCCGGCACACTGCCCGCCGAGCTGCACAAGCTGTGGCGCGCCGGTGCACCCGGCAACTACCACATGGAGTACGGATACTCCTGCATGGGCTACGAGATCGCCGGTGGCCTGGGCGTGAAGATCGCACGCCCGGACAACGAGGTCATCGTGATGGTGGGCGACGGCTCCTACCTGATGATGAACACCGAGATCGCCACCTCGGTCATGCTCGGCCGCAAGCTCATCATCGTGGTGCTGGACAACCGCGGCTACGGCTGCATCCAGCGCCTGCAGCTGGCCAGCGGCGGCGCGCGCTTCAACAACATGCTCGATGACTGCGTGGCGCCCGACGGCGCGGCGCCGATCATCGACTTCGCCCTGCATGCCCGCAGCCTGGGGGCCGACGGTGTGCATGTGGCCGACATCGCCGGGCTGCGCACGGCGATGGCAGCCGCCCGTGCCGCCCGCAGGACGCAGGTGATCGTCATCGACACCACCCACACCCGCACCACCGACGACGGCGGCTGCTGGTGGGAGGTGGCCATTCCCGAAGTCTCCGAACGCGCCGAAGTCGGTGCCGCGCATGCTGCCTATGTGGCAGCCAGGAAGGACCTGCACCCATGAGCTGGAACGTACGCATCGGCATCAACCCGATCAGCTGGATGAACGACGACCTGCCCTCGCTGGGCGGCGACACGCAGCTGGAAACGGCGCTCGCCGAGGGGCGCGAGATCGGCTACGAGGGTTTCGAGCTGGGCAACAAGTTCCCCAGCGAAGGGCCGGCGCTGCAGGCCAAGCTGGCCGAGTTCGGCCTGGCCTGCGTGTCCGGCTGGTACTCCGGCTTCCTCGCCGAGGACACGGTCGAGGCCGAAATGGCCCGTTGCCGCGCACACATGGCAAAGCTGCAGTACAACGCTGCGAAGGTCGTGGTGTACGGAGAGTGCGCGGGCACGATCCAGGGGCAGATCGACACGCCGCTGGCCAGACGTCCGCGCTTCACGAGCGCCGCGCAATGGGCGGCCTATGGCGAACGGCTGAACGCCTTTGGCGCGCACCTGCAGGCCACCTACGGCATCACGCTGGCCTATCACCACCACATGGGCGCCTACGTGGAATCACCGGACGACATCGACCAGCTGATGGCCGCCACCGACCCGCGCTGCATCGGCCTGCTGTTCGACACCGGCCACGCCTGGTACGGCGGCGCCACCGATGTCGTGGCACTGCTGCAGCGGCATGTGGCGCGGGTGGTGCACGTGCATTGCAAGGACGTGCGGCCGCAGGTCATCGCGCAGGCCCGCAACGAAGGCTGGAGTTTTCTCACCGGGGTGCTCAACGGCATCTTCACCGTGCCGGGGGACGGCGTGATCGACTATCCGTCGGTGATGTCAGCGCTGCAGCGTGCCGGCTACCAGGGCTGGCTGGTGGTCGAGGCGGAGCAGGACCCGGCGGTGGCACCGAGCTACCGGTATGCCCGCATGGGCTACCAGTGCCTGCGCAGCATCGTCGAGCGGCTCGACCGGCCGGCAGTGAGCTGACATGGGCAGCCACCTGCTTGCGAAGGCGCGCCCGCAGGGCCGCGAGATCGTCACCATCACGCCCGAACGGGCCGGATGGCACTACGTCGGCTTCAGCGCTCTGCGGCTGGCCACGGGCGAATCGGAGTCCCTGGCCACCGGAGACCGCGAACTCTGCATCGTGGTGCTGAGCGGCAGCGCCGACATCACCGCAGGCGAGCACGCCTTTCCCGACCTGGGCACCCGCGACAGCGTGTTCGACCCGGTCTCGCCAGCGGCGGTGTACGTGCCCCCCGGGCAGACCGTCACCATCCGAGCGCAGCGGCCCGTCGAGGTCGCCCTGTGTTTTGCGCCGGGGGGCGGGCAGAGCCACCCGGTGCGCCTGCTCGACCCGGGCAGCATGCGCCGCAGCGCGCGCGGCAAGGGCAGCAACACCCGCCATGTGTGCGACATCCTGCCGCACGACGACCCCGGCGCTGCCCACCTGCTGGTGGTGGAGGTGATCACGCCGGCCGGACATTCGTCCAGTTACCCGCCGCACAAGCACGACGACGAGGCACCGCCTGCCGAGACCCGTCTCGAGGAGACCTACTACCACCGCCTGAACCCGCCGCAGGGCTTCGCATTCCAGCGCGTCTACACCGACGACCGCAGCCTCGACGAGGCCTGCGCGGTCGAAGACCACGACGTCGTGATGGTGCCGCGCGGCTACCACCCGGTGGTCGCACCCCACGGGTACGACCTGTACTACCTCAACGTGATGGCCGGCCCCCAGCGGCTCTGGGTTTTCCGCAACGACCCGGCGCATGAATGGATGCTGCGCTGACCTCCGCCCCCCACCAAGGACCCCCATGACCGAGCTGATGACATCCATCGAAGAGATCGTGCGCGCCGCTGGCGACATGATGCGCCGCGCGTTCAACGCACCGGAGCGCCCGGCCTACTCCCTCAAGGGCCGGCAGGACTACCTGACTGTCACCGATGGTGCCGTCGAACAGTTCGTGCGCGAACAGATCGCCAGCCGCTTCCCCGGCGATGGGGTTCTTGGCGAGGAAGCGGGCGGGCTGGTGGACGGGCCCCGCCTGTGGATCGTGGACCCGATCGACGGCACGGCCAACTTCGCCCGGCAGATCCCGCACTTCTGCATTTCGCTGGGGCTGATGGTCGATGGCCGGATGGAGGCCGGCGCCATCTACGAGCCGATGCATGACGAGCTCTACATCGCCAAGCGCGGCCATGGAGCCTGGCTCAACGGGAAGCCGATGCGCGTGAGCCCGATCGCCGACCTGCATGCCTCGACGGTGGAGGTCGGCTGGTCGACGCGCATTCCGCTGGACACCTACCTGGACATGGCGGCCAAGGCAGCCCGCGCGGGCTGCTCGGTGCGCCGTGCCGGATCAGGCTCGCTGGGGCTGGCCTATGTGGCGGCCGGGCGCACGGAAGCGTATGCCGAAGCCCACATCAATTCCTGGGACGTCGCGGCCGGCCTGCTGCTGGTGGCCGAGGCGGGAGGGCGCATCAACGACTTCTGGGGGCAGGACGGATTGCGCGTGGGCAACGCGGTGCTGGTCACGAATGCGGCGCTGGCCGGCGAATTCAGCGCCATGACCGGGATCGGCCTGCTCGCCTGACATCCACCCGGCCCGGTGTGCCAGGGGCATGGCCGGGCGGACCCGTCCGGCTTTCAGTCGCTGAGCAGCACCACGTCGCCCTGTACGAAGGACAGCGACACGGAGGCGCCTGCGGCCACCGGGTGCATGGTATCGGGCGAGGTGATGAACAGCTCGCCCAGTGGCGACTGCACCATGTACTCCATCTGCTCGCCCACATAGGTGGCCCCGCGGATCGTCGCCTCCAGGGCCTGCGGGCTGCCGGGGGGCAGGATGTTGACACGGTTCGGCCGCACCGCCACGTGGCGCTGGGCGGCGCTGCCCTGGCAGTAGTTGGTCTCCAGACTCAAGCCGCCCAGGCGAACCGTGGCGCGTTCGCCCTGCACCGAGGCCACCTCGCAGGGCAGCACGTTGGCGCCCCCGATGAAGTCGGCAACGAAGCGGGTGTGCGGGCGGTCATGCAGTTCGCGGGGGCTGCCCAACTGGGCGACGACCGCATTGTTCATCACGACCACCGTGTCGGACACGGCGAGCGCCTCCTCCTGGTCGTGGGTCACGTACACCACCGTCAGGCCCAGCGACTGCTGCAGATCCCGGATTTCCTGGCGCACATAGCGCCGCAGCTTGGCATCGAGGTTGGACAGCGGCTCGTCGAACAGCAGCACACGCGGCTCCAGCACGATGGCGCGGGCCACCGCCACACGCTGCTGCTGGCCACCCGACAACTCGTTGGGATAACGCGCGCTCAGGGCACCCAGACCCAGTTGCTTCAGCACCTCCTGCACCTTGGCCGCAATCACCTCCTTCGAGAAGCCAGACACCTGCAGGCCGTAGGAAACGTTCTGCAGCACCGTCATGTGCGGAAACAGCGCATAGGACTGAAACACCATGGAGACGTCACGCGCCGTGGCCGGGAGCCTGGTGACGTCGTCGTCCCCGATCAGGATGCGCCCGCTGGTGGCCATCTCCAGCCCGGCGATCATGCGCAGCGTGGTGGTCTTGCCACAGCCGGAGGGGCCCAGCAGGGTGACGAGCGTGCCCGCAGGGAAGTCCAGCGAGATCTGGTCCACCGCAGTCACCGAGGTACCGTAGCGCTTGGTGACCTTGTCGAAGACCACGCGGGCCGGGCCCTTGCGAGTCGATGTGTTCATGA
>JBIKTP010000163.1:0-5930 GCA_044348035.1 Burkholderiaceae bacterium | reverse complement strand
TGGGTGCCTGCGCACTGCTGCCCCGCGTGATCGGCCAGGGGCGTGCCAGCGAGCTGCTGTTCACCGGCCGCGCCATGAACGCGCAGGAGGGGCTGGCCTGGGGCTTCTTCAATGCACTGCACGAGAGCGCGGACCTGCTGCCCCGCGCACTGGCACTTGCGGCCGAACTGGCGGCCGGGCCGACATTCGCCCACGGCATGACCAAGACCATGCTGCAGCAGGAATGGGCCATGACCATCGAGCAGGCCGTGGAGGCCGAGGCGCAGGCACAGGCGATCTGCATGCAGACACAGGATTTCCACCGCGCCTACAACGCATTTGCGGCAAAGCAGAAACCTGTTTTCGGCGGAAACTGAGCCATGCATGCCCCTACCGGCCATCTTGAGCTTCCCTTCTTTGACGAGGCCCACCGCGCACTGGGCGCAGGCCTGAGCGCCTGGGCGCCGCAGCAGCTGGTGGACGAGTCCGACGACCGCCGGGCCTGTCGCCAATGGGTCCGCCTTCTGGGTGACGCCGGCTGGTTGCGCTATTGCGTGCCCGCAGCGTACGGCGGTGCGCTGGAGCGGCTGGATTCCCGCGCCCTGGTGATCCTGCGCGAGACGCTGGCCTTTCATTCGCCGCTGGCCGATTTCGCGTTTGCCATGCAGGGTCTGGGCAGCGGCGCCATCACGCTGGCCGGCACCGCCGCGCAGCAGGCGGCCTATCTGGAGCCGGTGGCCCGTGGTGACCGGATCGCCGCGTTCGCACTGAGCGAGCCCGATGCCGGCTCCGATGTGGCTGCGATGGCCACGTCCGCGCGCACCGGGCCCGATGGCTCGGTGGTGCTCAACGGCACCAAGACCTGGATCAGCAACGGTGGCATCGCCGACTACTACTGCGTGTTTGCCAAGACCGACCCGACGGCGGGCACCCGCGGCATCACGGCATTCCTGGTGGACGCCGACAACCCCGGCCTGGACAGCTCCCAGCATATTGCAGTGATGGCCCCGCACCCGCTGGCGACGCTGCAGTTCCGTGACTGCCGCATCCCGGCCTCCGCGCAGCTCGGCGCGCTGCACGGCGGCTTCAAGCTGGCCATGCAGACGCTGGACATCTTTCGTGCCTCGGTGGCCGGCGCGGCACTGGGCATGGCCCGGCGTGCGTTGCACGAAGCAGTGGCCCATGCGCGGCAGCGGCCGATGTTCGGACAGCGCCTGGGCGACTTCCAGCTCACGCAGGCCCGGCTCGGCGACATGGCCGCACTGGTGGATGCCGCCGCCCTGCTGACCTACCGCGCAGCCTGGCTGCGCGATTGCGTCGGCACGGCCACAGCGGCCCAGGCACAGGCCTACACCGCGCAAGCGGCCATGGCCAAGATGACTGCCACCGAAAACGCGCAGCGCGTGATCGACATGGCATTGCAATTGCATGGCGGTCTGGGCGTGAAGGTCGGCACCAAGGTGGAGAGCCTGTACCGCGACATCCGCGCTTTGCGCATCTACGAGGGTGCCACCGAAGTGCAGCAACTCATCATCGGCAAATCTGTCCTGAAAGGCTAGGCCATGGTTGTTTCCTCTGCCCAAACCGACCGTTTCGTCCACGATCGACTGCCCGCGGCCGGCGACCTGCCCGCCCTGCGCTACGACCTGCTTCCCGGGCTGAAGATGCCCGCGCATTGCAATCTGGTGCATGAACTGCTGGACCGCGCCGCTGACAAGGGCTGGGCCGACAGGCCCATGCTGCGTTCGCCCGGTCTGGTGCTGACGTACGCGCAGGCGGCAGCGCGGGTATCCGCCATCCACCAGGTGCTGGTCCAGGATCTCGGTCTGGTGCCTGGCAACCGCGTGCTTCTGCGCGGTGGCAACTCGATCGGCATGGCGCTGGCTTGGCTGGCAGTGGTCCGGGCCGGCCTTGTGGCCGTTGCCACCATGCCGCTGTTGCGGGCCAAGGAGCTGGGCGACATCATCGAGAAGGCCCAGCCTGTGGCTGCCCTGTGCGACGCCCGCCTGCTGGACGAACTGGCCCATGCGCAGGCGGTGCAACCGGTCCTTCGGCGCATCGTCGCCTTCAATGTGACCGACGCCAGTGCCACCACCTCGCTGGAGGCGATGGCAGCCCGCAAGAGCGGGCCGTTCCCGGCCTGTCCCACGGCCGGTACCGACATCGCGCTGCTGGCCTTCACCTCCGGCACCACCGGCAAGCCCAAGGCCGCCGTGCACAGCCATTGCGATGTGCTGGCCGCCTGCGAGACCTGGCCGCGGCATGTGCTGCGCGCCCAGCCGCAGGACATCGTGATGGGTTCGCCGCCGCTGGCCTTCACGTTCGGACTCGGTGGTCTGCTGGTGTTTCCCATGTGGGCCGGTGCCTCGGTGTATTACCCCGACATACCCTACACCCCGCAGGCGATGGCGCAGCTCATGTACGAGTCCGGCGCCACCATCTGCTACACCGCCCCGACCTTCTACCGCCAGATGGCGCCGTTCGTGAAGGCACTGCATGCCGAGCGCGGCGGGCCGCCACCGATGCGCATCTGCGTCAGCGCCGGCGAGGCACTGCCGGACGCGACGCGCCAGCTCTGGAAAGAGGCCAGCGGCATCGAGATGCTCGATGGCATCGGCGCCACCGAGATGTTCCACATCTTTGTCTCTGCCGCGCCGCAGGATGTACGCCGTGGCGCGATCGGCAAGGTGGTGCCTGGTTACGTGGCCCGGGTGGTGGACGACAGCGGCAACGAACTGCCCCCGGGCAGCGTCGGCAAGCTCGCAGTGCAGGGCCCGACCGGCTGCCGCTACATGGACGATGCCCGCCAGTCCAACTACGTCAAGGGCGGCTGGAACCTTCCCGGCGACGCCTTCCTGCAGGACGCCGATGGTTACCTCTTCTACCAGGCGCGCACCGACGACATGATCATCACCTCCGGCTACAACGTCGGCGCGCCGGAGGTCGAGGATGCGCTGCTGCGCCACCCGGCGGTGGCCGAGTGCGGCGTGATCGGCAAGCCCGATGAGGAGCGGGGCATGGTCGTGAAGGCATTCTGCGTGCTGCGCAGCGGGCACACCGGCGATGCCGACCTGGTGCGTGTGCTGCAGGACCATGTCAAGGCCAGCATCGCCCCCTACAAATACCCGCGAGAGATCGAATTCGTGCAGACCCTGCCGCGCACCGAGACCGGCAAACTTCAACGCTTCAGGCTCAAGCAACCATCATGAAATTCCTGCAACCGCCCGGGTGGGTGCCCGCCAAGGGGTACGCCAATGGTGTCGCGGCCCGCGGCACGCAGATCTTTGTCGGAGGCCAGATCGGCTGGAACGGCCAGCAGCAGTTCGAGTCCGACGACTTCATCGCGCAGACGGCGCAAACCCTGCGCAACATCGTCGCCGTCCTGCAGGAGGCCGGCGCCGGCCCCGAGCACATGGTGCGCATGACCTGGTACATCCTGGACCGCGTCGAGTACAACGCGCGCCTGAAGGAGCTCGGGCAGGTCTACCGCGAGATCATCGGGCGCAACTTCCCCGCCATGACCTGTGTGCAGGTGGCCGCGCTGGTCGAGGCGCGGGCGAAGGTCGAGATCGAGGTCACGGCGGTTCTGCCGGACTGAGCGCCAGGGGCCGGCCCCTCGCCGGGTGCCCCGGAGACGGCCCATCAGATAATCCCCGAGACCATGCCTCCTGCCCTTTCCACCCACCCGACCGCGCCGGCCCCGCGCGCGACCAAGACCGCCTTCGGTGTGCTGGGTGCCATCAGCACCTCGCACATGATCAACGACATGATGCAGTCGCTGATCCTGGCGATGTACCCCGTCCTCAAGGGCGACTTTCACCTGAGTTTCGGCCAGATCGGTCTGATCACGCTGACCTTCCAGCTCACGGCCTCGCTGTTGCAGCCCCTGATCGGGCTTTACACCGACAAGCGGCCTCAGCGCTACTCGCTGCCCCTGGGGATGTGTTCCACGCTGTGCGGCCTGCTGCTGCTGGCGTATGCGCCGAACTACGCCACCGTGCTGGTCGCGGCCGCGCTGGTGGGCATGGGGTCGGCGATCTTCCACCCGGAGTCTTCCCGCATCGCCCGCCTGGCGTCCGGCGGGCGGCACGGCTTGGCGCAGTCGGTGTTCCAGGTGGGCGGCAACACCGGCAGTGCCATCGGGCCGCTGATCGCGGCAGCGGTGGTGGTGCCGTTCGGCCAGCGCAGCATCGCCTGGTTCGGCCTGGCGGCCCTGCTGGGCATCGTGCTGCTTCTGCAGGTGAGCCGCTGGTACACAGGGCAGCAGCGGGCCCTGGTGACGGCCGCCGGCGGCGCGACGGCGCATGCCCGCCAGAAGGCGGCGGTGGTCTCGCCCTACCCGCGCAGGGTGGTGGCGGGCGCCATCGCCGTGCTGCTGGTGCTGATCTTCTCCAAGCATTTCTACACGGCGGGCCTGAGCAGCTTCTACACCTTCTACCTGATCGAGAAATTCGGCCTGTCGGTGCAGAGCGCGCAGATCCATCTGTTCGTGTTCCTGTTCGCTTCCGCACTGGGCACGCTGCTCGGCGGCCCGATCGGTGACCGTGTCGGGCGCAAGCCGGTGATCTGGTTCTCGATCCTGGGCGTCTCGCCTTTCGCCCTGCTGCTGCCGCATGCCGATCTGTTCTGGACCACCACGCTCACCATCCTGATCGGCCTGATCCTGTCCTCGGCGTTCTCGGCGATCCTGGTGTATGCCCAGGAGCTGATGCCGGGCCGGGTAGGCACCGTGTCGGGGCTGTTCTTCGGATTCGCTTTCGGCATGGCGGGCCTGGGTGCGGCGGTGCTGGGGATGGTGGCGGACCGCACCGGCATCGAGTTCGTCTACCGCGGCATTGCCTGGCTGCCGCTGCTGGGGGTGGTGGCGGTGTTGTTGCCAAAGGGCCGGTCGCCGCGGCACTGATCAGCGCGGCATCGGCGCCAGGCAGTTCCAGCACTGCTCGAAGCCGCCCTCGACCAGTTCGCCGCAGGCGCAGGTCCAGCGCCGCTGCGGCACGTGCTGCAGGTCATGCAGCAGCGCGCGTGCCCGCTCCTCCTGTTCAGGATGGGTGCACCACACCTCTGGCAGGCACTGGTCCGGTGGCAGTTCGCCGGCGACGCCGCCGAGGTACTGGCGCTGCACGCTGGTCGCGATGCCCATGCCCTGCAGCGCCTCGGCCCACAGGGTGGCGAGGGCGGCATTCGGGGCTTGCGTCAGGCGGGGCATGGGTTGCCAGCATACGCCCGTTCCGTCCGGTCACCTGCCATCACCCGTGCCGGGCGTCCCGGCTTTCCCGCACAATCTGCGCATGCCCCCGGCGTACCCTGACAAAACCCGCTTCCCAGGCCTTGCAGCCGCTGTCCGCTGGCTGCTGCTGGCCACCGCTCTGGCGACGCTGGCCGGCTGTGCGGGCACCCGCTATTACTGGCAGTCGGTCCATGGCCACCTGAGCCTGATGCAGGCAGCGCGGCCGGTGGACGACTGGTTGAGCGACCCCCACACGCCGGCAGCGTTGCGCGAGCGCCTGGCCCTGAGCCAGCGCATCCGCAGCTTCGCAGTGACCGAACTGGCCCTGCCGGACAACCCCAGCTACCGGCGCTATGCCGACCTGCAGCGCCGTGCGGTGGTGTGGAATGTGGTGGCCGCCCCGGAGCTGTCGCTGACGCTGCAGACCTGGTGTTTCCCGGTGCTGGGCTGCGTCGGCTACCGCGGCTATTTCGACGAGGCCGAGGCACAGGCACTGGCAGCGGAACTGAGGGCCCAGGGGCTGGATGTCACGGTGTACGGTGTGCCAGCCTACTCCACGCTGGGCTGGATGAACTGGGCCGGCGGGGACCCGCTGCTCAACACCTTCATCACCTACCCGGAGGGCGAACTGGCGCGCATCATCTTCCACGAACTGGCCCACCAGGTGCTGTATGTGCCTGACGACACCACCTTCAACGAGTCGTTTGCCACCGCGGTCGAGCAG
>JBIKTP010000162.1:0-5940 GCA_044348035.1 Burkholderiaceae bacterium | reverse complement strand
AGTCCTGCCACTCAGCATAGATGCCGTCGACCAGCGCGCGGTCGAGCGGGTGGTTGGCCAGCACGCCGAAGCCGGTACGGGCCAGGCTGGTGCAGAAATCAAGGGCGGCTGTCGGGCTCTGGTAGTCAATGACGGGAAACTGCATGGCGTCAAACGGGGCTTTCGGGGCGGCTGAGCCAGTCGCCCATCATGGTGTCTTCGAACAGGCGCACACAGGCCACTGCGTCCACCTTGAGGCAAACCTGGGTGCGGGGTTGGGTCTTGTCCCAGCCGGGGTGCGGGTACTGGATGAAGTCGCGCCGGTTCATGATGGTCTGCCCCTGCGCCAGGCCTTCGGTGGCGACCCGCACCACCTTGGTCTCGACTTCGAACAGCTCCGGGTTGGTCAGGTACACAAAGGCCAGCAGATCATGCGCGAAACAGCCGGGGGTGGAGGCGATGTGCTGGTACAGGCCACTGTAGAAGCGGGCGTAGAACTCCACCGCATGGTGCAGGGTGTCGGTGGCCGGATGCCGGTGGTGGTTGGCGATGTCCTTGAACATCGACAGCAGCACGACCACCCGGTGGGTGACGTCCAGCCCGACCATCGTGACCTCCAGCCGGCGGTGAACACGCGGTCTGCCGCGTGCGGGTCGTTCCAGATGTTGGCCTCGGCCACGGGGGACACGTTGCCAGGTTCGGACACGGTGCCGCCCATCACGATCACCTCGCGCACGAGATTGGGCAACTGCGGCTCGAGCTGCAGGGCCAGGCTGAGGTTGCCCAGGGGCCCGACGGCCACCAGGGTGATCTCGCCAGGATGGGCCCGCGCCATGTCGACGATGAACTGGGCGGAGCTGCGCGGGTCGGCCTGCTGCCCTGCCGGACGGCGGGCCCCCAGGTTGCCCAGGCCGTCTGCGCCATGGATATGGGCTGGTGGTGCTTCCGGGTGCTTGAACCACGGCGTGGCCACACCCCGGCTCACCGGGATGTCGCGTCCGGCCAGCGCCGTGAGATAGAGGGCATTCGTCGTCGCCTGTTCCACGCTGACATTGCCGAAGGTCGTGGTGATGCCGACGACATCGATGGCGGGATGGGCCAGCGCGTAGTACAGCGCCATGGCGTCGTCCACGCCGGGATCGGTGTCATAAATGACCTTGGTACGGGGGGAAGGGGACATGCGGGGCGGTGTGGTGGGGGTGTTCAAGGGAGACCGCAGAAACGGCGCACGGCGGCCTGTTGCGCGGGGGTGTTTTCTTGGCTGGTGTGCAGCAGCGCCATGACTTCGTCGCGGGTCGGGATGGATGATTGTGCGCCGGCCCGCGTGCAGGCCAGCGCGCCGGCCGCACTGGCCTGGCGCATGGCGCCGGCCAGGCCATCGCCGCGGCCAAGCGCCGCCACCAGCGCACCACAGAAAGTGTCGCCAGCGCCGGTGGTGTCGACCGGCGTCACCGGGAAGGCCGCCTGCACTAGCGTGTCCGGGCCGACCCGGGCGCAGCATCCATGTCCGCCCAGCGTGACCACCACGGCGGGCACCTGCAGGCGATCCAGGCACTGTGCCACCGAACCCTGGCAACCGGCCACCTGTGCCAGCTCGCCCTGGTTCACCACCAGCACGTCGAGCAGCCCCAGCAGTTCCGGCGGCAGGGGCTGCGCCGGCGCCGCATTGAGCACCACCCGCACGCCGGCCGCGCGTGCAAGCCGGGCGTAGGCGATGACGGTGTCCAGCGGTGTCTCGAGCTGCATCAGCAGGTGGCTGAAGCCCGCCAGCGGTGGCAGGTCCCCGGGGCCCAGTGCACGGTTGGCGCCGGGGGCCACGGTGATGGCGTTTTCGGCGTCATCCGAGACGCAGATGAATGCGGTGCCGGTGGCATGCTCTGCGCTGCGCACGACATGCATCTGCACACCGGCCTCGCGCAGCGAGGATTCCAGGGGCAGGGCATAGGGGTCCTGCCCCAGCGCCAGCAGCATGTGCGTGGTGGCGCTGGCGGCCCGCGCACACGCCACCGCCTGATTGGCGCCCTTGCCGCCCGGGTAGGTCGTGAATGCATGCCCGAGCACCGTTTCCCCGGGGGCGGGAATGCGCGGCGCGGTCACCACAAAGTCGAGATTGGCCGAGCCGGCGACAAGAATCATGGTTAAATGAACTGGTGGTGTTGACCCGTTGGAAAAAAGTTACGCCAAATTATGGTCGACAAAACTGGTGTGGCCCGGATAATTTGCGGCCGCTGATGGCACAAAGGAACAGTGGCAGTCATGGGCTCGACGGTATTTGTCAAGGTGGTGGGCTTTCGCGACGTGGAGCGCCACGCGCTGAACACTGTTTTCCGCCTGTCCATGGAGCGCCCGACCACCTATGCCCTGTGGACCCCCGAGGCGCCCGTCATGCCGCACATCGCGCTCATCGATGTCGACAGCTATGAAGCCGGCCTGGCTCTGGCCTCGCCCGGTCTCAACCCGAATCTCAAGCTCATCTGCGTCGGAAACGGCGCACCGGCGAAAGCCTGGCGGGTGTTCTCGCGGCCCCTGAACTGGACGGCCGTGATCCACGCCATGGACCAGCTGTTTGCCACCGAAACCGTCGACATCGACATCGGCATGGATGGCCATGCGCGCAAGGTGCTCCCGCCGGGTGTGCGGCGCACCTTGCTGGTCGACCCTTCGCGTGAAGACCGCCTGTACCTGCGGGCCCGTCTGGCCCTGGCCGGCCTGATCGAGGTCGATGAGGCAGAAACCGTGGCGCAAGCGGCGGTGCGCGCGCGCGAGCAGCATTTCGATGTGGTCATCGTCAATGTCGACATGCTCGAAGAGCCCTGGGGCCTGGTCGAGCGCCTTGCCGCCCAGGAGCCAGCGGTTGGCAGTGTGGTCGTCACCACTGCCAACAGCGCCTGGGTCGTACATGAACGGGCCGAACGCGCTGGCTGCCGGGCGGTGATCAACCGGCCCTATGAGCCAGGCCACGTATTTCGCGTGCTACAGATGGTGTGACATTGCAGGGCGAGTGGCCGCCAGCAACCGTGCCAGGCTGGCCTCGATCGGCAACGGCTCGCCGCCCATGCGTGCCGCCAGCAGTTCCGCACCCAGCACCGCATAGGTGAGGCCGCGCGAGCCCATGCCTGCATTCATCCAGAGTGTGGGCGCAGGCCCGTCCTGCAGCGCGCCGACCCCCGGCACCCGGTCGCGGGTGGTGCTGCGGGTGCCGCGCCAGCTGCGAACAAGCCCTGCGTCAAAGCGCGGGGCGAGTGCCTGCTCTGCCTGTGGCAGCAGCTGCGACAGGCGGCGCCGGTTCTCGGCATGGGCGTGCGCTTCGTCCAGTGCCGGCGCCGCGTCGGGTTCATACGTGGCGCCGACGAACCACGCCATGCCCCCCTCGACCGGCACGGCCGGCAGCAGGTGCCCGTGTCCATTGACCGGCCCCGGTGGAAAGTGCAGCGCGTCGCCGCCGTGCTGCAGGCCCCAGGACACCTGCCCATGCACCGCCGCCAGCGCTCGCAGGCCGACCCGGTCGGGGAACGGCCTGCCGCCGGTCGTCCTGGTGGCGTCGAGCAGGGCGGTGGTGTTGCCTGCCGCTGCCAGCACCACATGGGTGGTTCGGGCCACTTCCCGGCCGGTGGCATCGAGCAGCAACCACTGGCCGGCGTCGTGGACGAGGGCCTGCACGCAGGTGCCACCCCGGAAGCTGACGCGGTGGACCGACAGGCATGCAGCCACGAGCCGGGCCGGCTTGATCCACCCGGCATCGGCATGCCACAGGGAGTCGACCGCACCGCTGTCCCAGACCCTTTGGCGGACGCCGCTGCAATCCCAGTCCTCGCCCTCGCGCAGCAGGCGGCGGCACCACTGCAAGGTCAGCCGTACGCCCGCCCGCGAGAGGCGCGAACGGGCGGCATCGTCGCGCGAGTGCTGGGGGACGAGCAGCCCGGCGGGCAATCCCGACGCGCCGGCGGCGGGCGCGGGCGCGGCATCGACCACCTCCACGCGCCAGTGCCGGCGCGCCAGCGCGGCGGCCACGCATGCGCCGGCCAGCCCCGCGCCGATCACGATGCAGTCCGAGGGCGCGGCGGGCAGGGTGCGCCACGGTTCACGCGTGGCCCCGGGTTCCCAGGGGGGATCGTACCGTGCCGAGGGTGGCTGCGCGCCGCTCGGCGCATCGGGGACAAAGCCGGCCCTTTGCAGCGCAGGCATTCTCCTGTCGGCAACGGAGGGCAACTGCAGGAGGGTCCCGCGACGGCACAGGCGGACCAGCGCCTTCACCGTCCAGGTGTCCCACGCTGCTTCGAGCAGACCGTCCGTCGCGGCCTCCAGACAGATGGCGTCCGCCAGGAACTGTTGCTCGCGCAGCATCGCGCGCAAGGGGCCGACGCACAGGGTCAGCAGCACTTGTCCGTCGGCAAACTCGAGCCGGTGGAAGCCGCCCGACCCCGCCGCGCCCGGCAGGGGGGCCGGGAACTCCGGATGCCTGCGGCCGGGCATCAGGGCCCGCAGGCGTGTCAGGTCTGGCGCGACCGGGGTGATCGCCACATAGTGCAGGATGGTCGGCCGCTGCGGATCCTGCTCCCAGCGGGCCCAGAGGCTGGCGAACCCCGAGCCATCCAGGAAGTGGGTGTCCAGGACGCGCCAGATGGCACTGCGCGCCCAGCCGGCCATGGCCTGCGGCCGGATGTCAGGCGCTGGGGGGGACGTAACCCTGGGCGGCATCGGCGCCGCCGCCAAAGAAGTGGGCTTCCATCTGGCGCGCCAGGTACTGGCGGGCCCGGGCGTCAGCCAGGTTCAGCCGGTTCTCGTTGACCAGCATGGTCTGGTGCTTGAGCCAGCCGGCCCAGGCCTCCTTGCTCACTTCGGACCAGATGCGTTTGCCCAGGTCACCCGGGTAAGGCGGGAAGTCCAGGCCTTCCGCCTCCTTGCCGAGCTTGATGCAGTGAACCATGCGTGCCATGAGAAGTGTCCTTGTTCCAGATCGGGTGTATGTTGTGGCAAATTGTCGCCGCTTTTGGAAACCACTTTGGCAAACTGGTGTCCAATCGACCTGTTTCCCATCCGGAGTTGCGATGTTGTCGAGTTGGAGCGTGCGCCAGGTCTTGCTGGTGATCTGTGCAGCCTGTGTGGCCTTGCTGGCCTATGGCATGTATCTGCAGCATGTGGTGGGGCTGGAGCCTTGCCCGATGTGCATCGTGCAGCGTTATGCGCTGATCCTGGTGGCGCTGCTGGCCGGGCTGACGGCCGCGCTGCGCGGGCGGGCCATGCATCTCGGCGGGCTCGCCCTGGTTCTGGCCACGGCGGCATTCGGTGCGTTCGTCGCGGCGCGTCAGAGCTGGCTGCAGTGGTACCCGCCCGAGGTTGCATCCTGCGGGCGGGACTTCTACGGGATGATCGAGAGCTTTCCCCTGCAGCGCGCCATTCCGATGATCTTTCGGGGCAGCGGTGACTGCAGCAAGGTCGACTGGACCTTCCTGGGGGGCTCCATCGCCAACTGGTCGTTCCTGTGTTTCTCGGGCATCGCCCTGGTGTCGCTGTGGCTGGCGGCGCGCGCGCTCAAGGCCCGCTGACGGCCAGCCCCACCAACCGCAGGTTCAAAGGATCGCGCTGCCCGGGCGTTCTCCGCGCTCGTAGACCACGTGGGCGCGCCCGACCAGCAGGGTGTCCAGGCTGCCGACGTTGGCCAGGTCCTTGTTGGTGTAGGGCAGGCGGTGCAGCGCATACCGCATGGCATTCAGGCGGGCGCGCTTCTTGCAGTCGGACTTGATCACCGTCCACGGTGCGTCGGCGGTGTCGGTCTCGAAGAACATCGCCTCCTTGGCCCTGGTGTAGTCGTCCCATTTGTCGAGGGAGGCCAGGTCGACCGGGCTGAGCTTCCACTGCTTGAGCGGGTGCAGTTCGCGCTCCTTGAAGCGCCGGCGTTGCTCGGCACGGCTGACCGAGAACCAGAACTTCACCAGATGCACGCCGCTGCGCACCAGCTGC
>JBIKTP010000160.1:0-5965 GCA_044348035.1 Burkholderiaceae bacterium | reverse complement strand
TCAAGAGCATGAGCGTGCAGCCGCCACGCGGCAGTGGCAGTGTGCGCACGATCCGCATCGGCGGCACCGACCCGATCGACCTGCAGCCCTGCGGCGGCACCCACGTGGCCAACACCGCCGAGATCGGCGCGGTCGTGGTCACCAAGATCGAGAAGAAAAGCGCCACCACCCGGCGCATCGTGCTGGGTTTTTCCGGGTAGCCGCAAGGCGGCCTCGCGGCTCAGCCCGGGAACTTTGAGCCCCACGGCAGCTCCCACCGAGCCATGACCTTCCCGCACCTCTTCCCGCACCTCTTCCCGCACCTCTTCCCGCGCTGGGTGAGCCTGGCCGTGCTGGCTGCCAGCAGCCTGTTCACCGGCCATGCCCTTGCGCAGTCACTCGCTCCGGCCGGCGCCGTAGTGACCACCGACCAGGTGCGCGCCGAACTGCTGGCGCATGCGCCCGATGGCGCACAACCCGGCAAGACCGTCTGGGTCGGCCTGCAGATCACCCACCAGCCCGAATGGCACACCTACTGGAAAAACCCGGGCGACTCCGGCCTGGCCACGGTGCTGCAGTGGACGCTGCCCGCCGGCGTGACCGCCGGCGACATCGCCTGGCCACTGCCGCACAAGATCCCGATCGGCAACCTGGCCAACTACGGCTTCGAGGGCACCGTGCTGCTGCCGGTGCCGCTCACGGTCGACCCTTCCTTCCGGCCCGGCCCGCTGGCAGGCGACATGGAAGTCCGGTTGCGCGCGTCCTGGCTGGTCTGCAAGAAGGAGTGCATCCCGCAGGACGGCGACTTCCTGCTGAAGATCCCCACCCGCAGCTCGCTGGCCGGCCACGGCGCCGCCTTCGACGCTGCACTGCAGGCCCAGCCGCGCAACCTGCCTGCTTCCGCCGGCAACAGCCTGACCGTCGCAGGCAATGCGATCCAGCTGCGCATGGACAACCTGCCCGCAGCCCTGCGTGGCAAGACCCTGGAGTTCTTCCCCGAATCGCCCGAGGTCATCGAAACCGCCGCCCGCTGGACCCAATCGTGGGACGGGCCGGTCTGGACGGCCTCGATCCCGCTGTCGCCCCAGCGCAGCAATGCGCCGGCGGTGATGCCCGTCGTGCTGGCGCTGGACGGCCAGGGCCACCGGGCCGAGCTGCAGGTGCAGGGCACCTGGCCCACCCTCGCCCCCATGCCCACCGGTCTGCTGCCGCCGCCACCCGTGGTGAACATGCCGGCCGGGCCATCGCTGGGCCTGTGGGCGGCCCTGATCGGCGCACTGGTGGGTGGCCTCATCCTCAACCTGATGCCCTGCGTGTTCCCGGTGCTGGCGATCAAGGTGCTGGGCTTCGCGCGCCACGCCGGCGACCGCCGCGCGCACCGCGTCAGCGGGTTTGCCTATACCGCAGGGGTGGTGCTCAGCTTCGTGGCGCTGGGCGCGGCGATGCTGGGCCTGCGCAGTGCCGGCGAAAGCCTGGGCTGGGGGTTTCAGCTGCAGGACCCGGTCGTGGTGGCGCTGCTGGCCGGCCTGTTCACCCTGATCGGGCTCAATCTGGCCGGCCTGTTCGAGTTCACGCATGTGCTGCCCTCGTCCGTGGCATCCCTGCAGGCGCGCCACCCGGCCGCCGATGCCTTCCTGACCGGCGTGCTGGCAGTGGCCGTGGCCTCCCCCTGCACGGCGCCATTCATGGGTGCCTCCCTGGGGCTGGCCGCCACGCTGCCGGCCGCTGAGGCATTGGCGATCTTCGCCGTGCTGGGCCTGGGGCTGGCCCTGCCCTACCTCCTGGCGAGTCTGGTGCCGGCGTTCGCCCGCGCCCTGCCGCGGCCCGGGCGCTGGATGGACACCTTGCGCCGCTTCCTGGCCTTCCCGATGTTCGCCACCGTGGTCTGGCTGGTGTGGGTGCTGGGTCAACAAAGCGGCATCGATGGCGCCGGCGCGCTGCTGGCCCTGCTGCTGGCGCTGGCGCTGGTGGTCTGGACGCTGGGCCTGGCCGGTCGTACGCGCTCCATTGCCGCCAGCCTGTCGGTGCTGGCCTTTGCCGCGCTGGCCTGGAGCATCGGCCCGCAACTCGTGCGCACCGACGCCCTTGCCGCCAGCAGCCTGCCCGCAGGCTGGCAGGCCTGGGAGCCGGGCCGGGTGGAACAGATCACCGCCACCGGTCAACCGGTATTCGTGGACTTCACCGCTGCCTGGTGCGTGACCTGCCAGGTCAACAAGCAGACCACCCTCAACAACCCGGGCTTGCTGGCCGACATGGCGCAGCGCAAGGTGGCCCTGCTGCGTGCCGACTGGACCCGGCGCGACCCGGACATCACCGAGGCCTTGCGCCAGCTGGGCCGCAACGGAGTGCCGGTGTATGTGTTCTACCAGGCGGGCAAGCCGCCGGTGGTGCTGTCAGAACTGCTGACGGTGCAGGAAGTCCGCGCCGCCCTCGAACGCCTGTAGGTCGACGCACAAGAGGCCGAGCGGGTGACTGTTCATGCACGGTTTTCCCGGCTATAGTCGCTTCGCGGAGGTAAACGCCGTGCCGTTTCGGGGAGCCCCACGTGAATGCAAGCACCACAGACCAGGCGGGACACCCGCAGCCCGATGACGCCGACCTGGAACACAGAGAAGCCGCAGCGTCCGATTTCGCCGCCACCCGGCCCGTGGATGCCCAGGACAGCCAGCCCGGCTGGTGGCCCGAATCCGCCGATGGCCGATGCAGCGAGAGCGCTGCACTGTTTGCCGCCTCGCAGCCCGCGCCACTGAGCATCGTTTAAACCGGCCCCACCGCCTTCAGTAGCCCGGGGCATGGCGCTGCGGGTGTTCTTTCGGGCATTTCCTGCTGCCACAATCGCCAGATGACCGCATCCTCCACGTCCAGCGCCTTCGCACCCCTCCAGAACTCCACCTTCCTGCGCGCCTGCCTGCGCCAGGCCACCGACCACACCCCGGTGTGGCTCATGCGCCAGGCCGGCCGCTACCTGCCGGAGTACCGCGCCACCCGCGCCAAGGCCGGCAGCTTCATGGGCCTGGCCACCAACACCGACTACGCGACCGAGGTCACGCTGCAGCCGCTGGAGCGTTACCCGCTCGACGCGGCCATCCTGTTCAGCGACATCCTCACCGTGCCCGACGCGATGGGCCTGGGCCTGAGCTTTGCGCTGGGCGAAGGGCCCAGGTTTGCCCGCTCGGTGCGGGACGAGGCGGCCGTGAACGCGCTGGCCGTCCCCGACATGGACAAGCTGCGGTACGTGTTCGATGCCGTCACCTCGATCCGCCGCGCGCTCAACGGCCGCGTGCCGCTGATCGGCTTCTCGGGCAGCCCCTGGACACTGGCCTGCTACATGGTCGAGGGTGCCGGCTCCGACGACTACCGCATGGTCAAGTCCCTGATGTATGCCCGCCCGGACCTGATGCACCGCATCCTGGCGGTCAACGCCGATGCCGTGGCAGCCTACCTGAATGCCCAGATCGAGGCCGGTGCCCAGGCGGTGATGGTTTTCGACAGCTGGGGCGGCGTGCTGGCCGACGGCAACTTCCAGGAATTCAGCCTCGCCTACACCGCGCGCGTGCTGCGCCAGCTCAAGCGGGAGCATGCCGGCGCCCGGATCCCGCGCATCGTCTTCACCAAGGGCGGCGGCCTGTGGCTCGACGAGATGGCCCCGCTCGACTGCGACGTCCTGGGCCTGGACTGGACCGTCAACCTGGGCCGTGCGCGCGCCGCAGTGGGGGGGCAGGCAGGCGGGCCGGGCAAGGCCTTGCAGGGCAACATCGACCCGAACGTGCTGTTTGCCAACCCGCGGCAGATCGAGGCCGAGGTGGCCCGCACGCTGCAGAGTTTCGGCACGCCCCACCGGGCGCCCGCCGGCGACCCGGACCAGGTCGGCCCGACGCATATCTTCAACCTCGGCCACGGCATCAGCCAGCATACGCCGCCTGAAAATGTGGCGGTGCTCGTGGACGCCGTGCACGCTGGATCGCGCCGCATGCGACAGGCTTGACAAACGCCCAAACGCCTACCACCTTTTGGGCCGTTTCTGGTTGGTGAACCCTGACTTATGCACAAATTTCTTGCTGCGTTGCGACAGGTCACCAGCAGGTCCGTCGGGTTTGCTACAAAACCCATAGCGGGTGCAAGTGCTTGATTCATATGGATATTGCCACTTTGCCGCTTTGATGGGCATTCCAGAGAAACCCTTGATTTGCAAGGCTTTGGCGCGGGTGGCGGGGATATATCAACAAAGTTATCCACAGAATCCTTGGATGAGGTTCAAAGTACTTACAGATCAAGCACTTAAAGCCCGTTTCACAAGTTCACATCAAGATGCCGGCCCAACTGGGGCGATCCGATGACCCACCTTGTTTCGGTCGTGCTGCAGACCCCGGCCCACAGTCCGCTGGCAGGCGCGCTGAGCTACCGCAGCGCGCTTGCGCTGGTGCCCGGAACCCTGGTGCGTGTACCGCTGGGGCAGCGCGAGTTGCTGGGGGTCGTATGGGACCCGGCGGGTCCACCGGAGAGCGCCGGTGTCGACCCTGACAAGCTGCGCGATGTGGGGGCGGTGCTGAGCGGCCTGCCGCCGCTGTCGGCCCATTGGCGACAGCTGGTCGGCTTCGCTGCCGCCTATTACCAGCGCGCGCTGGGCGAGGTGGCCCTGGCCGCCCTGCCGCCCCAATTGCGCGCACTGAGCGAGCAGCAGATGCAGCGCCGGCTGCGCCGCAAGGCGGCGGCGGATGTCGGCACCGCACCAGCCACGGCAGCCGAGCCGGCCGTCACCCTGAGCGCGGAACAGCAGGAGGTGCTGGCGCAACTGCATGCCGGCACAGGCTGTTTCCTGTTGTTCGGCACCACCGGCAGCGGCAAGACAGAGGTCTACCTGCAATGCGTGCAGGCCCTGCTGCTGCAGGACCCGCAGGCCCAGGTGATCGTGATGGTGCCCGAGATCAACCTCACGCCGCAGCTGCAGGCGCGGTTCACGGCCCGCTTTGCGCCCCTGCATGGACCGCAATCGGTGGTGGCCATGCACAGCGGCATGACCCCGCCGCAGCGCCTGCGCAGCTGGCTGGCCGCCCACAACGGCGAAGCGCGGGTCGTGCTGGGCACGCGCATGGCGGTGTTCGCCTCGGTGCCGCGCCTGCGCCTGATCGTGGTGGACGAAGAACACGACCCCAGCTACAAGCAGCAGGAAGGCGCCCGCTACTCCGCCCGCGACCTGGCGGTCTACCGCGGGCAGCTGGAGGGCGCCCGGGTGATCCTGGGCAGCGCCACGCCGTCCCTGGAAAGCTGGTACCACAGCCGGCCAAAGGCCGAGGGCGGCCGCTACCTGCGCCTGGCCATGCCCAGCCGCATCGGCGCCAATGCCCAGCTGCCGCTGGTCCGGCGCGTGGACATGAACCACCAGCCCAAGCGCGCGGTGTTCTCGCCCCCCTTGCTGGAGGCGATCCGCGAACGCATCGGACGGGGCGAGCAGAGCATGGTGTTCCTCAACCGGCGCGGTTATGCGCCGGTGCTGCAGTGCACCGCCTGCGACTGGAAAAGCGCCTGCCCGCACTGCAGCGCATTTCGGGTGTTCCACAAGATCGACCGCAGCCTGCGCTGCCACCACTGCGGCTACACCGAGCCGGTGCCGCGCGCCTGCCCGGAATGCGGCAACCTGGACATCACGCCGGTCGGCCGCGGCACCGAACAATTGCAGGAGCAGCTCGCCACGCTTTTCGCCGGCGTGTCGCGACCCGACGGCACGCCGGCCCGCGTCGCGCGCATCGATGCCGACAGCACCCGCCTCCAGGGCAGCCTGCAGACCCAGCTGGCCGAGGTGCATGCGGGAGAGGTCGATGTGCTGGTCGGCACGCAGATGGTGGCCAAGGGGCACGACTTCCGGCGCATCACCCTGGTGGCGGCCGTCAACCCCGATGGCGCGCTGTACTCCAGCGACTTCCGCGCGCCCGAGCGCCTGTTCAGCCTGCTGATGCAGGCGGCCGGGCGTGCCGGTCGCGATGCGGAG
>JBIKTP010000161.1:0-5965 GCA_044348035.1 Burkholderiaceae bacterium | reverse complement strand
CAAGATTCCGGAATTCAAGTACTGCGCGGTGTCAGTGGTGCCGGGCGGGCAGCCGGCCGCCGCTGCAGGTTATGGAACCGGCGCGGTCGCGCCACCGGTGCCGGCGTGAGCATCACCGCGCCAACATACGACGGGTCGGGGGGCGCCCAGGCTGCCCCGCGCCAGTGGCCGCGCCTGACCCAGGCGAAGGTCGACCTGACGCGGGCCATCGAGGGGGTCAACCAGTACGGCGAGACCGTGTCGCTGTCGATTCCAGCCGAGCGGGCCCTGACGGTCTATGTGGACAAACGCGAACTGGTCACGCTCATGACCCTGGGCGCCCACCCCGAACTGCTGGTTCTGGGCTTTCTGCGCAACCAGCGCCTGGTGGACAGCGTGCACGAGATCGAGTCCGTCACGGTCGACTGGCAGGTCGGCGCTGCGGCCGTGCGCACCCGCCAGGGCATCCGGCATGTGGAGGAGCGCACCGCACGCCGGGTGGTCACCACCGGCTGCGGCCAGGGCAGCATGTTCGGCGAACTGATGCAGGGGGTGGACAACATCGTCCTGCCCGAAGCGGTTCTGCACCAGCGCCAGCTGTACGGCATCGTCGACACCATCCGTCTGGCCGACAGCACCTACAAGGCGGCCGGCTCGGTGCATGGCTGTGCGCTGTTCCGTGGCGACGAGCTGCTGATGTTCGTGGAGGATGTGGGCCGGCACAACGCCATCGACACCATCGCCGGCTGGATGTGGCTGCAGGACGAAGCCACAGGCCGCGGCGGCGACAAGGTGTTCTACACCACCGGCCGCCTGACCAGCGAGATGGTCATCAAGGCGGCGCAGATGGGTGTGCCGATCGTGATTTCCCGCAGCGGAACCACGGAAATGGGCCTGGAAGTGGCACGCAGGCTTGGTTTGTGTACAGTGGGACGGGCCACCAACAAACACTTCGTCTGTTATTCGGCGCCGCAGCGCCTCCAATTGCAACCCTCGCTGGCGGGGGCGCGGTTGCGTGCGGTGGCCTGAGCCAGACCGCACACCATGCAAACCTCCTTTTTCCAGCTCGGTCTTCGCAGCCTGTGGCGCGACCTGCGCTCGGGCGAGTTGCGACTGCTGATCGTGGCCGTCACGCTGGCCGTGGCCGCGCTCACCGCAGTCGGCTTCTTTGCCGACCGCCTCAAGGGTGGCCTGCAGCGTGACGCACGCCAGTTGCTGGGCGGTGATGCCGTCGTCTCCAGCGACCGCCCTACGCCCCAGGCCTTCCTTGACCAGGCGCGCGCCATCGGGCTGAAGACCTCGACCGCCATCACCTTTCCCACCATGGGCCGCGCCGAGGACAGTCGTGGAGGTGCCAGCAAGCTGGTGGCGCTCAAGGTGGTTGACGCAGCCTACCCGCTGCGTGGCCAGCTCACGGTGGCCAATGCGCCGGACACCCCGGGTGCCCGCACCCGGGACGTGCCCGCACCGGGAGAAGTCTGGGTGGATCCCCAGTTGCTTGACGGCCTGGCGCTGGGCGTGGGTGACACGCTTCTGCTCGGTGACGCACGTCTGCGGATCAGCCGCATCATCGTGCTGGAGCCGGACCGGGGTGGCGGGTTCATGAGCTTTTCACCCCGGGTGATGCTGAACCAGGCAGACCTCGACGCGACCCGGCTGGTGCAGCCCGCCAGTCGCCTGACCTACCGTTTCGCCGTCGCCGGCGAGGATGCCGCGGCGCGCCAGTTTGCCCGCTGGGCCGCGCAGGAGGTCGAAAAGTCCGAAGTGCGCGGCGTTCGGGTCGAGTCGCTCGACACCGGCCGGCCTGAAATGCAGCAAACCATGGACCGGGCCGAGAAATTCCTGAACCTGGTCGCTCTTCTCGCTGCCATGCTGAGTGCCGTGGCGGTGGCTCTGGCGGCGCGTGGGTTTGCCGCCAACCACCTGGACGACTGCGCCATGCTGCGCGTGCTGGGTCAGAGCCAGCGCACGATCGCATTGAGCTACACGCTGGAGTTCGCCCTGATCGGACTGGCCGCCAGCGCACTGGGCGTGGCGATCGGGTTTTCCGTGCACCATGTGTTCGTGCTGTTGCTGGCCGGTCTGGTCGAGGCAGCATTGCCGGCCGCCAGCCTCTGGCCTGTCGCATTTGGGCTGGGCATGGGCCTCACGCTGCTGCTGGCGTTCGGTCTGCCGCCTGTGCTGCAGCTGGCCCAGGTGCCGCCTCTGCGGGTGATCCGGCGCGATGTGGGCAACCTGAAGCCGGCGTCTCTGGCGGTGCTGGGTATCGGGGTGGCCGGTTTTGCCGCACTGCTGCTGGCCGCCAGCAGCGACATCACCCTGGGCCTGATCGCCGTGGGCGGTTTTGCCGCGGCCGTTCTGGTGTTCGCCGGGCTGAGCTGGATCGCGGTGCAGTTGCTGCGGCGCAGTGTCAACGAGGCCACCGCACCGCGCTGGCTGGTGCTGGCCACCCGGCAGATCTCGGCCCGGCCGGCCTATGCGGTGGTTCAGGTCAGCGCGCTGGCGGTCGGGTTGCTGGCGCTGGTGCTTCTGGTGCTGCTGCGCACCGACCTGATCAGCAGCTGGCGCAAGGCGACGCCGCCCGACGCGCCCAACCGTTTCGTGATCAACGTGATGCCCGAGCAGGGAGTCGCCTTCCGCAAGGCGCTGCAGGATGCGGGGGTGACCCGCTACGACTGGTTCCCGATGATCCGCGGACGCCTGGTGGCGATCAATGGCAAGACCGTCTCGCCTGATGGCTTCGCCGATGAGCGGGCCAAGCGCATGGTCGACCGGGAGTTCAACCTGTCCAACAGCGCGACGCAGCCGCCCCAAAACGACGTGATCGCCGGCAGGTGGACGCCTGGTGAAGCCGGTGCCATCAGCATCGAGGAAAGCATCGCCACCCTGCTCAATGTCAAGCTTGGGGACAGCCTGCGGTTCGACATCGGGGGCATTGCGTTGGATGCCCGCATCACATCCATCCGAAAGGTCGACTGGGGTTCGATGCGGGCCAATTTTTACGCCATGTACCCGGTGGAGCGCGTGCCCGATGTGCCCACGACCTACATGTCGGCGTTCAAGGCGCCCGCAACCAAAGGCTTCGACAACACCCTGGTGCGCGACTTCCCCAACATCACCAACGTGGACGTCAGCGCCACGCTGCAACAGGTGCAGCGCGTGCTCGACCAGGTGATTCGGGCTATCGAGTTCCTGTTCGGTTTCACGCTGGCGGCCGGGCTGGTGGTGCTGTTTGCCGCGATCACCGCCACGCGCGAGGAGCGTGCACGTGAATTTGCCATCATGCGGGCCGTCGGCGCGCAGGGGCGCCTGCTGCGCCAGGTGCAGCGCGCGGAGCTCGCGGGTGTCGGGCTGCTGGCCGGATTCCTGGCCAGTGCGGTAGCCATGGTGGTCGGCTGGGCGCTGGCCCGATTCGCATTCGATTTCGAGTGGACCGCCTCGCCGGTGGTGCCGCTGCTGGGCGCACTCACCGGTGCGGTGCTGGCCATGGCGGCGGGCTGGTGGGGCTTGCGGGATGTCTTGCGCCGTCCGGTGGTGGACACCTTGCGTCGTGCGACCCCATGATACCGACGGAACAGTCGCCCGCCGAGACGCCATTCGAGTGGATCGGCGGCGAGGAACGGGTGCATGCGCTCACCGAGCGCTTCTACGACCTGATGGATCTGGAGCCGAAGTACGCAGCCCTGCGCGCTGCCCATGGCGGCCAGCTGGACAACGCGCGCCAGCGGCTGTTCTGGTTCCTGTGTGGCTGGCTGGGTGGGCCGCAGCATTACACCGAGCGCTTCGGCCATCCGCGTCTGCGGGCCCGGCACATGCCTTTCGCGATCGGCATCACCGAGCGCGACCAGTGGCTGGCCTGCATGGACCAGGCCATGCAGGAAACCGGGGTGGACGGGCCGCTGCGCCAGCGCTTGCTGCAGAGCTTTTTTCAGACGGCGGACTGGATGCGGAACCAAGGGGTCTGATTGCGTTCGCCCTGGTAGCCTGGTTGGCGGGAACAGGACGGTAGGCACTCCGCCCAGCGGCTGTCCCCCGGCCTTCGGCCTCCTCCTTTACGCCGCTGGGCGAAGTGCCTACCGTCCTGTTCCTGAGAGGCGGTAGTGCCGGCGCAAACAGCCACCACGCAGCGGTGTGGCGCAGCGTGGTCAACCATACTGGCTGCCGGAGAGGCTGGGGCGGTCGCCGCAGCGGCGTAAAGGAGGAGTTGGCGGCCATAGGCCGCCACGGGGGCCAGCCGCGGAGGCGATCGCCCCAGCCTCTCCGGCGTGCAACTGCCCCAGGGATGTGTCAGTGCGAAGGCACCCGCGGACCGATCTCCTTCTGCAGCACGTGGAACCCGCGCCAGGCGATCACCGCCAGAACGGCGGCCAGCATGAAGAGCCAGGCCCCCATACCGGTACTGCCGGGTATGTAGCCCTGGGAATCCCAGCCCAGATACAGGGCCATGCCCAGGAAGGGTGCGAAGGCGCCTCGCACGCCGGTCAGCGTGACATGGATGCCCATGTAGGCGGCCAGCTGGTCACGCGGCGCGAAGTCGTTGTGGCCGAGCTGCCAGGCCAGCGTGCCGCCGCCGTTGGTGATGCCGCACACGATGCGGCCGATGGCCAGCCACAGCAGCGACAGCGTCAGGGCGCCCCAGAACATGATCACCACACCCACCACCCACAGCAGGTTCTGCCTCGCCCGGAACTCGGCCACGTGGACCCGGTCGAGGTAACGCGCCCATAGGGGAATGGTGGCCAGGTTCAGCAGGAAGGGGATCAGCATCACGATGCCGATGCTGGCCACATAACTGGCGCCGATCTGCTTGGTGATCAGGTAGACCAGTGGCGGCTCGATCATCATGTTCGCGCCGCCGGAGACGAACTGGTGCCACTGGTAACGGGCATACCGCGTGTCGGTCCGCAGGATGGCCAGGAAAGAGTTGCGGTTGGACGGGTCGCGCTGACCGCGCCGTTCCAGCACCTGCTGGCGCTTCTCGCCGACGACCAGAACGCTGCGAAAGGCCCACACGCCGTAGCCGCCGCACACCGCGCCTGCCGCGTACAGCCAGCGGAAGTTTTCCGGGTGCGCATCCAGCACCCAGCCGGCAATGCTGGTGGACACGACCACGACCAGGCTGCCCAGCGCCTGCAGGCGCGAGGTCACCGTGGCCCTCAGGGCCCGGGGGTAGTTCAGGCTCCAGGCGACGCTGCGCACCGTCAGGATGCCGGCAATCAGGATGCGTGCCAGCACGACGCTGATGAGCAGCACCCAGGTCGAGGCACCGGTGCGCGGGCTCACCGCGATGGCCAGCACGCACAACAGCACCAGCGACTGCAGGACCGTCACCATCGGCACTTTCGGCCGGGCTGCGGCCAGCCGGTTCCAGAAGTAGCTCGACAGGTTGCCGAACATCGGTGCGGCGGAGATCACGGCGATGACCCAGGGCGACACGTTGAAAGCCTTGGCGGCCACCACCGATACAAAGCCGCCTTCCATCAGGCTGAGCGCCACCGGCAGCGTCAACTCGGTGAGTTGCTCGCGGCGATAACTTTTCTGGACCACCGGGTCGAGCCCCGGAACCCGGAAAAAGGTGGCAATAGGGGACATGAAGGCGGTATTGTCGACCCGCCGGCCGTTCACGCGAGTCGCATTTGTTTCGTCAGCCGAATCCAGGCCGGGAAATGGCGAATGGGCAAGGAGTACCTGAGGACAGGAGAGGGTAGTCCGAATGGGCTACTTTCCAAAGTCCGCCAAAGCTGCTGCAGACCAAATGTCGTTCGTACAGAGGCAAGGGAGAAATTCATGAACTTCAAGCAGGTTTTCGCCGGCGCATCGTTCGTTGCCGGAGCCTCCATGGCGTCCGCGTCGGTCATCGTGGACTCCCCGGGCCAGGCGCTGACGTAAACAGAGGACACCATCTTCGATGCCCCCTTTTCCATCGGTGGCGTGGTGACAGGCTACCACTGCGGGGTGGCGCAAGCCGGGTTTGGCGGTTCGGTTA
>JBIKTP010000159.1:0-5987 GCA_044348035.1 Burkholderiaceae bacterium | reverse complement strand
CCTCGACGACGCCCAGCGCGCGCCGCCCAGGCACCAGCATGCCGGTCTCGCCGGCGCAGATGCTTCCGGCCTGGACCACCGCGAGGTAGAAGCCACAGCGGCTGCCGGCCAGCATGTCGCGCGCAGCCTCTGCATACCCCATGACCGCCGCAAACTTGAAGCAGGGCTGGCGCGGTTCGGTCACGCGCAGCACGAGCTGGTCGAAGTGCAGTGCATCGCCGATCCACACATCGGCCTCCTGCAGGCCGTCGATGCTGAGGTTCTCGCCGGCGAATCCGGGAGGCAGTGTTTCCTCGAACAGGCTCACGCCCTGGAGCCGACGTTGGTCCTGCCAGAACGGGTAGTGCGCCACGGGGTATGCATACACCGCCTTGTCGCGGCCGCCATGCACGCCGGGGTCTGCCTGTTCGTCACCGGCCAGTCCCAGCGTCCCCACGGACACCGGCCCCACGACCGGGCGTTTGCCGATGCCCGACAGGACCCGCCGCCCGCCCGCGGCCAGCGGCTGCGCCTTGCCGACGTTGACGCTGACGACCCGCACCGCCAGCGCGGCAGCACTCACACCAGGTCGCGCAGCGGGTGCGCGTGTGCAGGCCAGGGGCTCTGGAAGAACGGCGCCACCATCTCGGGCGTGACGTCTTCGATGCGTGCCGGGCTCCAGCGCGGGCGGTGGTCCTTGTCGACCGCCAGCGCGCGGATGCCCTCGACCGTGTCGGTGCTGGCGCCGGATCGCCCCAGGTGGGCCGGATGGAAGCTGTGGCGCACCAGGTCGCGCTCCATGCGCAGATCGTCGGCGATATCCAGGTGGCGGCCACGCCTCACCTGTTCCAGGGCCACATGCAGCATCAGCGGGCTGCGTTGCCGCAGGGCGGCAGCCGTGTCGCGGGCCCAGGGCTCGCCACCTGCCGCGGCTTCCAGGGCGTGCACGATGGCCGACACCGTGGGCAGGTTGAAGAACCGCTCGATCGCCCCGGCCGGTGCGATCGGTGTGCCGCCACCGACCTGCAGGTGGTCGCCGATCCAGGCGCGCACCGAATGCGGATCGGGCCGCGACAGCGTGGACAGGCTGTCCCACAGCTCGCGCTGGCGCTCGGAGGCCAGCACGCCATCGGCCAGGCCCGCTTGCACCGCCTGCGCGCCGCCAAGCATGTGCCCGGTGAGCGCCAGGTATTCACCGATGTGGCCCGGACAGCGCCCGAGGAAGAAGCCGCCGCCCACATCCGGGAACAGGCCGATGTTGGTCTCGGGCATGGCCATCTTCGTGCGTTCGGTCGCGATGCGCATGCGCGCGCCCTGGGCGATGCCCATGCCGCCGCCCATGACGATGCCGTCCATGAAGGCGATCACCGGCTGGGGGTAGCGGTGCAGCAGGTGGTTGAGGGTGTATTCCTCGGTGAAGAAGTCCTCCAGTTCCGGGTTGCCGGCCAGCGCGGCCTGGTGGAAGAAGCGGATGTCGCCGCCAGCGCAGAACGCGCCGAACGGCCATTCGGCGCCGCTGGCGGCGTCCCGGTGCATGCCGCGGATGCCGATGACCCGGACTTCGGGGTCGTCGCGCCAGCTGCGCAGGATGCCGGTCAGGCTGCGGATCATCGGCAGCGACAGCGCGTTGAGTGCACGCGCGCGGTCCAGGGTGATCAGGCCGGCGTGGCCGGCGACGGTGGCTTGGATGTGGTTGGACATGGTGGCGGGACGTCAGCTGGCAGGGCGCGCCCGCAGCGGCGGTGCCGTTGGAGCGCGAATGGGCCAGCCATGTTAGCGCTGAATGCCGGCACCAGGCGGCGCCTGCGGGCGCCGTGGGGGGTCACACCACGCCGGCCGATCGCAGCTGCGCGATATCCGATTCGCTGCGCTTCAGCAGCTCGCGCAGCACGGTGTCCGTGTGCTCTCCCAGCATCGGGGGCGCCCGGTGCTGCACCGGCGCGTCGGACAGGTGCAGCGGGCTGCGCAGCACCGGCACGTCGACCCCACTGGCATGCGGCAGATGCATCACCAGCCCCCGGTGGCGCACATGCGGGTCGTCGAAGAGCTGTTGCATGTCGTAGATCGGCGCACAGGGCACGTTGCGCGGCGACAGGCGGTCGATCCAGTGGCGTACCGGTTGCTGCACGGTGCGGGCTTCCAGGATGTCGTGCAGGGCCCGCCGGTGCTTGATGCGGGCCATCCCACTGGCGAAACGCGGGTCCTGGTCGATGGCCGGGTCGAGCTCCAGCGCCTGCAGCATGCTGGCGAACTGCCCGACATTGGCGGCCGACATGCTGAAGTAGCCGTCAGAGGCGCGAAACACTTCGCTGGGTGCGGTGATCGGGTTGTTGTTGCCCTGGCGCTGCGGCACCTTGCCGGTCATCAGGTAGCCCAGCGCCAGATGGGCATTGATGGCGGTCGTCACGTCCACCATGGCGGCGTCGATGCATTGGCCGTGGCCGGTCTGGTCGCGCTGCATCAGTGCGGCCAGGATGCCGATCGCGGCATACAGGCCGGTGAAGATGTCGGCGATCGGCACGGCCGAGCGCATCGGGCCCGCGCCGGGCTCGCCGTCGGGGTGGCCGCAAGTGCTCATCAGGCCGCACATCGCCTGCATGACCGAGTCGTAGGCGGGGCGCGGCGCATAGGGGCCGTCCTGGCCGAAGCCGGTCACGCTGCAGTAGATGATGCGCGGGTTGAGCGCGCGGATGCTGGCGGCGTCCAGCCCGTATTTCTGCAGTGCGCCGACCTTGTAGTTCTCGATGAACACGTCGCATTGCAGGGCGAGTTCGCGCACCAGGCGTGCGCCCTCGGGGGTGGCGATGTCCACCGTGACGGACCGCTTGCCACGGTTGCTGCCCATGAAGAAGGCCGAGTCCTTGGTCGCCTGTCCCTGCGCATCCGTCACGTAGGGGCCGACCTTGCGGGTGTCGTCCCCTTCGCCAGGACGCTCGATCTTGAGGACGTCCGCCCCGAGGTCGGCCAGGGTCTGGGTGCACCACGGGCCGGCCACCACGCGGGTGAGATCGAGCACCCGCACCTTGCCGAGTATGCGCGGCAGGCTTTCCGGCGGCCCGGCGGTGCTCGCTGGAGTACCTTCGCCCTGCGCGCTGCGGTGCTGAGCACCTTGGGGCGGCCCGGCGGTGCTCATTCGATCGACAGCTTGAGGTCCTTGTTCATCTCGCGCAATTCGTCGATCTCGCGCTTGACCCGGGCGGCAAAGGCGTCGCCCGACAGGTTGCGGGGCTCGCCGCCACCCTTGGTGAAGTTGGCGACTACTTCGGGGTCGTTGACGGCGCTGGTCAGGGCTGCGATCAGTTTCTCGCGGATCGGGGCCGGGACACCGGCGGGCACTGCAAAACCCAGCCATCCGGAGCTGACGTGCGGGATCCCGAGTTCCTTGACGGTCGGCACATTGGGTATCAGCGGCGAGCGCTTGTCGCCGGTGTAGGCGAGCATGACGAGCTTGCCCTGTTCGGCCAGACTGCGGTTGGCCATGGAGGAGAAGGCGAAGTCCACCTGGCCGCCGATGAGGTCGGTGGTGAGCGGGCTTTCGCCGCGGTAGGGCACATGCAGGGCCTTGATGCCCGCGCTCATCACGAACTGCTCTGTCGCCAGATGAAAGCCTGTGCCCATGCCGGTGGAGCCGAACTTGATCTTGCCCGGCGAGGCCTTGGCCTGCTCCAGCAACTGGGGCAGTGTCTTGATGCCGGAGGCCGGATGGGTGTTCACCAGGTAGTGGCTCTCGAAGATCATGGTGAGGTAGGACAGGTCCTTGACCGGGTCGTAGGGCACGTTCTGCGCGAGCACCGGGCCGGACACCACGCCTGCATTCGTGATCACGCCGATGGTGTAGCCGTCCTTGGGCGCCTTGGCCAGGGCGTCGGTGCCGATGCGCTGCCCGGCGCCGGCCTGGTTCCGGATGACCATGGGTTGTCCGAGCAGGGTGCCGGCCTTGGTGGCGACCAGGCGGGCATAACCGTCCACGACGCCGGGCGGGAACGGCACGATCACGGTGATCGGTTTGTCGGGGTAATTGGCCTGCGCGCCGGCAATGCCGATCCACAGGCTGGCGCACAGGGCTGACAGGGTCTTGGCAATGTGTCTCATCGGGTTCACCTTTTTGGGTCAGGGGTCAGGGGTCAGGGGTCAGGGTTGCGGAAAACGCCGTGCCAGGAAATCCAGCACGGCCTGGTTGAAACGCGGTGGGTCCTCGGCCCAGCCGAAGTGGCCCAGACCGGGGAGGCTGACAAACTCTGCACCGGCGATCTTGGCCGCCATCTTCTGCATCACGGACGCTGGCGCCGTGGTGTCGCGTTCGCCGGCAATGCAGAGCACCGGCACGTCGAGCGTGGGCAGCAGGTCGCGGCCTTCGAAGCCGACGATGGCCGCCACCGCAGCGCGGAAGGTCTCCTCGCGCATCTGGCTGACGGTACCTATCAGCAGGTCGACGGCCGGGCCCTGTGCGGCAGGGGCCATCATGGCGCGCAGCATGTCGGGCGCGTAATCGGGGATCGAGCGCCCGGCATCGAGCGGTGCCACCCGGGCGCGCACGAACTCCTTCTGCCAGTCACCGTCCGGGCTGCCAAAGGAGGCGCTGGTGGCGGACAACACGTAGCCATGAATCAGCGGCCGCGCATGGCGCCAGGCCTGCTGGGCGATCATGCCGCCCATGCTGTGGCCCATGACCACATTGCGTTGGCCGCCTTCCTTCTGCAGCAGCAGTGCGAGCGCGCGGGCGCAGTGGTCTATGGTCAGCGGTACCGGCAGCGCTGACAACCCGTAACCGGGGGCGTCCCAGCCCACCACGCGCCATCCGGCGCCTGTCAGCGCCTGGATCTGGCTGCGCCAGTATTCCTTCGCGCCGAAGGCGCCGTGCAACAGGAACACCGTGCCGCCATGCGCATTCCCGTCAGGATGGTGGACGGCATGGTCCGGCAGCCTCATGCCGGCACCTTCAATGCGCTGGCGGGCGTCCAGCAGGCATGGGCGCCCATCGGAATGTGGTGCGGCAGGATCACGCGGCAGATCGGGCCCACCGTGATGTCGCGTGCGTCGAAGATCGCGCATTCGCCCTTGCCCGTGACGAGGTTGGTGACATAGGTCACCACGTAGCCATCGTCCTCGGCGGTCGAGCCGTCGCGTGCGGCGAAGGGGGATTCGCTCACGAAGCAGCCCTTGGGGGCTTCCCAGCGCTGGCTGCGGCCGGTCTGCCAGTCGTACTTCTTGAGGCCGTCGAGTTTCCATTCCGGCTTGGCCAGCGCGTTGTACACATAGCGGTTGGGCCGGCCCTTGACGCGCGCGTCGATCATCGAGAACTCGGTCACCTCGTCGTCCAGGTCTTCCTCGTGGGTCTGGCCGGTCTTGAGGTTGAAGCGCCAGCGGTGCATGCGGGTCTGCTGCAGGTCCATCGACAGCAGCGCGTGCATGCGGGCATAGCCTTCCTTGGGCAGCGCGCTGAGGTCGGGCACCGGGTTGGTCTGGATCGCGCCGTCCATGACGATCTCGTCGCCCACCTCGTAGGTGTTGGCCAGGTGCAGGATGTAGCAGGGCAGGCCCTCGAACCATTTCACGTCGCGGCTGGTGCCAAAACGCGGTATCACGCCGAAACGCGCCGGCACGTCGCGATGGAAGTGCAGCCGGTGCTGTCCCTTGCGCAGGCCCTCGGGGTCGAAGAACATCGACAGGTCGTGGATCACGCAGTAGTGCTCGCTCATGCCCAGGTCATGCGGCCACGGCGCGTGCGGCAGCTCGATCGGCTCGTAGTGCACCAGCTTGTTGTCGGCGCTGACCACGCCGTAGTTGAAGTAGGGCGCCTGCTCGCCGTAGTTGAAGAACATCATCTCGCCGGTGTGGGCATCCACCTGGAAATGCGAACAGATGCCCCGCGTGCCCAGCGCGCGCGCCCAGGCCGCATCGGGGCCCAGGGTTTCCAGCGTCACCGGATCGAGCCGGTAGGGCTCGCTGCACTGGCTCATCGCGGCCAGCGCACGCCCGGCATGCACTTTCACGTCGGTACCGGCGTT
>JBIKTP010000158.1:0-5989 GCA_044348035.1 Burkholderiaceae bacterium | reverse complement strand
CATCACCAGCCCGGCGAGCACCGCGGTGCCCAGACCCAGTGCCACGAGGATCCAGCGGGCGGGCGCCGCGTGTTCCAGCAACGGGGCAAACCGGATCAGCACGAAGCCGCCCAGGTTCACGACGCCTGCATGCAACAGGGCCGAGACGGGTGTGGGTGCCTCCATGACCTGGATCAGCCAACCGTGGACCGGCAGCAGCGCCGTGCGAAGCACCACCGCCATCACCAGCAGCACCGCGCTGGCATGCAGGGCCGGGGACATGCCGCTGCGCTGGACATGGGTTGCGAGGTCGGTGAGGGACCCGCTGCCCACACTCCACCAGGCAAGGCCGGCCGCCGCAACGAGCAGCACATCGGCCAGCCGGTCCGCAAGCCGCTTCTTGTGCCCGGCCAGCAGCGCAAACGGGCGGTCCCGGTAGAAGCAGAGCAGGGGCTGCAGCGTGATGCCCACCAGCGCCCAGGCGGCGATCAGCACGACCCAATGGTCGGCCAGCAGCAGCAGGTGAACCGATGCCAGCACACCCGCCAGAGCCATCACGTAGTGGCGCTGCGCGGCCTCGCCCTCCAGGTAACGGGCCGAGAACCTGCCAATGACCGTGCCCAGAAACTGAACCAGCAGCGCGAGAACGGTTCCGAGGGGCGTGGTGATCAGCCAGTGTTGGCCATAGGGCAGACCCCCCGACCCGGACGCGCCGATGGCGCACAGTGCCAGGGCACCGATGGACAGGGCGTTGAAGCCGGGCCACAGGCGCTGTGGAGCCACTGCAGGCAGGCGGGCCAGGCAAAGCGCCAGCAGCATCAGGCTGATCGGCCCGAAGGTGCCGAGTACGAGGGCAGAGGGGAGAAAATCCATGGCAGGGCGGTCGTGAAGGAGTTGCCGGCGATCTTCTACAAATCCACAGGTTCTGTAAAATAGATTGATAAGAACGTATTGATATCTAAAATAGAACTATGAGGCTGGATCAACTCAATTTCCACCACCTGAAGTACTTCTGGCGTGTGGCCAAGCTCGGGCACCTGACGCGTGCGGCAGAAGAGCTCAACACCTCACAGTCGGCACTGTCGGCCCAGATCCGGCAGCTCGAAGAGCGTCTGGGTGCGCCGCTGTTCATCCGCGAAGGCCGCCGCCTGGTGTTGACCGAGACCGGTCAGCTGGTGCTTTCGTATGCAGAGAACATCTTTGGCCTGGGGCAGGAGATGCTGGGCCGCCTGCAGGGCAGTGGCCAGGGCATCACGCGGCTGCGCGTGGGCAGCGTTGCGACCTTGTCGCGCAACTACCAGGAGAACTGGATCCGCCCCCTGCTGGCAGACCCGAAAGTCGTGCTCACCCTCGAGTCAGGGCCTCTGGAGGGCCTGCTCGCACGGCTGGCGCAGCACCAGCTGGACGTGGTGCTGGCCAACGAGGCCGTGCCGGCCGATCCGGAGCGCCCCTTGTACTGCCGTTTCCTGGGCAGCCAGGCGATGTCCCTGGTGGGGCCTGCTGCCCAATGGGCGCAGAACGCCCTGCGGGTACCGGAGGGCCTGCAGGGGGTGGAGATGGCGCTGCCGGGCCCCCGGCATGCGGTGCGCGCGCAGTTCGATGCCCTGTGCGCCTCTGCCGGAATTGCCCCGCGGCTGCGCGCCGAGGTGGATGACATGGCGATGCTGCGCCTGATCGCGCGCGACAGCGGCTGGGTGACCCTGCTGCCCGCCGTGGTGGTGCAGGACGAACTGAAGTCCGGGGTGCTGGTCACGGTGGGCCAGCTGGAAGCGCTGCAGGAACGTTTCTACGCCATCACCACCGTGCACCGGCATCGCATGGAACTGCTGGAGCGCCTGCTGGTGCGCTCCAACGAGGGGGCGTCTGCGGGCCAGGCTGCGCCGCTCACAGGTCCTTGACCAGGCGCAATGCGTCGTAGATCGCCGCATGGGTGTTGCGGGCAGACACCGCATCCCCGATCCTGAACAGCTGGAATTGCCCTGCCTGAGGGGCCGGTTGCGCCTGCCCCGCCAGCATCGCCGGGTAGTCCACTGCGCCGCCGTTGGTGGAATGGGGCTGCAGCGCGACATAGAGGTCATCCAGCGGCCGTGTTCCGTGGTTGACCACCACCTGGTCCACCCAACGCTCCTGGCGCACGCCGCCGTAGTCGCTGCCCACGATGGCCAGCAAACCGTCGCCGGCACGTTCCACCGATTCGAGCCGCCAGGTCACGGTGAAGTGCACATCCATCTTCTGCAGGCTGCGCATGTAGGGCACCAGGTTCATCGCCATCACTTCGGGTGCGAACGTGCGGTCCGGTGTCATGACCTCGACGCGCGCACCCGAACGGCCGATCACCTCGGCCGCCTGCAGGGCCGGGTGGTCGCCGGCATCGTCGAACAGCAGCACATTGCGCCCGGGTGCCACGTCGCCGCTGAGGATGTCCCAGCTGGAGACGACGAGTTCGTTGCCGCTGCGCAGCACCTCGGTGTGCGGCAGGCCGCCGGTGGCGACGATGACGACGTCGGCGTTCTCGGCCTGCACGGTGGCGGCGTCGGCCAGCGTGTTGAAGCGGAACACCACCCCGCGCTCGTTGCAGCGCGCCATGCGCCAGTCCACGATGCCGATCATCTCGCGCCGGCGCGGACTCAGTGCCGAGAGGCGGATCTGGCCACCGGGCTTGTCGGCTGCCTCGAACACCACCACCGCGTGGCCACGTTCGGCCGCCACCCGCGCAGCCTCCAGGCCCGCAGGGCCGGCGCCGACCACCACCACCTTGCGCCGCACGGCCGCAGGGGCGATGTCGTGGGGCATCGTCAGTTCGCGGCCGGTGGCGGGGTTGTGGATGCAGTAGGCCTCGCCGCCCTGGTAGATGCGGTCCAGGCAGTAGTTCGCGCCCACGCAGGGCCGGATGCTGTCCTCGCGCCCCTGCATGATCTTGCGCACGATGTGCGGGTCGGTCATGTGGGCGCGGGTCATGCCCACCATGTCGAGCTTGCCCGAGGCGATGGCATGGCGCGCGGTGGTCACGTCCTGGATGCGTGCGGCATGGAAGGTGGGGAAGCCGGTGGCAGCGCGCACCTCGCCGGCGAAGTCGAGGTGCGGTGCGCTGCGCATGCCTTGCACCGGGATCAGATCGGTCAGGCCGGCGTCGGTGTCGATGTGCCCGCGTACCACGTTGAGAAAATCGACCAGGCCGCTGTCCTTCAGTCGGCGCGAGATCTCCAGGCCATCGTCGTGTGTCAGTCCGCCGGGCATGTCCTCGTCGCCTGTATAGCGGATGCCGACGATGAAGTCGGTCCCCACGCGTTTGCGGATCGCGCGCAGCACCTCGAAGCCGAAGCGCATCCGGTTGTCGAGCGAGCCGCCCCAGGGCGCGTCCAGGGTGTTGGTCAGGGGCGACCAGAACTGGTCCATCAGATGGCCGTACGCCTCCAGCTCGATGCCGTCCATGCCGGCGGCCTGCATGCGTTCGGCCGCATCGGCATAGTCGCGGATGATGCGTTCGATGTCCCAGGGCTCCAGCTTCTTGGGGAACGCCCGGTGGGCCGCCTCGCGTTCGTGCGAGGGCGACACCACCGGCAGCCAGTCGCCCTTGGACCAGCCGGTGCGCCGGCCCAGATGCGTGAGCTGGATCATCACCGCCGCGCCGTGCTCGTGCACGGCATCGACCAGGTCCCTGAGCCAGGGCACGACATCGTCGCGGTAGGCCAGCACGTTGTTGAAGGCCGGCGGGCTGTCGCGCGACACGGTGGCCGAGCCGGCGGTCATCGTCAGTGCCACACCTGCCTTGGCACGCTCCACGTGGTAGGCGCGGTAACGGGCCTTGGGCATGCCGTCTTCCGGGTAGGCCGGCTCGTGCGAGGTGGTCAGGATGCGGTTGCGCAGCCGCAGGTGCTTGAGCTGGAAGGGCTGCAGAAGGGGGTCGTTGTCGCGTGCCATGGTGGTGCAAGTGTCTGTCAGTACCACTGGTCGGTCATCGAGGCCTTCTTGCGGTCGATGAAGTCGCGGATCGATTCATCCACGCCCGGGTCGATCGGTGGCGGCTGGTATTCGGCGAGTGCGGCCTTCCAGCGCTTGTTGGCGCGCGTGGCGCTGTTCGTCTGGCCGGCTTCCTGCCAGGTCTCGAACGGGGTGTCGTCGGAGATGGTCGAATCGAAGAAGGCGGTGGTGTAGTTGGCCATCGTGTGGGCGCTGCCCAGGAAGTGGCTGCCGGGCGCGACCTCGTGGAAGGCGCCCATGGCCAGCGTGTTGTCGTCCACCGTCACGCCGCCCAGGTAGCTGTGCAGTGCGCCGCAGAAATCGGCGTCCATCATGAATTTCTCGTAACTCATCGACAGCAGGCCGTCGAGGAAACCGGCCGAATGCAAGATGAAGTTGGCGCCGCAATGCACGGCCGAGAGCATGGACATCACGCTCTCCTGCATGGCCTGGCCGTCGGGCAGCTTGGAGGTGGTGAACGAGCCCGCGCAGCGCAGCGGCAGCCCCAGCCGGCGTGCCAGCTGCCCCACCACCATCGAGCCGATCGCCGGCTCGGGCGTGCCGAAGGTCGGAGAACCGGAGCGCAGCGACATGCTGGACAGGAAGTTGCCGTAGATGACCGGTGCGCCGGGGCGCTCGAGCTGCGTGATGGCGCACCCGACCATGGTTTCGGCATGCGCCTGCGCGATGGCGCCGGCGTTGGTGACCGGGCCCATGGCGCCGCCGAGGATGAAGGGCACGATCACGGCGGCCTGGTTGGCACGGGCGTAGGCCCGGGCGGACTTGGTCATGGTGCCGTCCCACAGGAGCGGCGAGTTCACGTTGACGTTGCCCAGGATGACGCAGTGACGGTCCACGAAGTCCGCGCCGAACAGCAGCCGGCTCATGGCGATCGAGTCCTCGGCACGCTCCTCCGAGGTGATGGAGCCCATGTAGGCCTTGTCGGAATACCGCATGTGCGCGTAGACCATGTCCAGGTGCCGCTTGTTCACCGGCACGTCGGTGGGCTCGCACACCGTGCCACCGGAGTGGTGCAGCCAGGGGCAGGCATAGGCCAGCTTGACGAAGTTCTGGAAGTCCTCCAGCGTGCCATAGCGCCGGCCGCGGTCGAGGTCCATCACGAAGGGCGACCCATAGGCGGGCGAGAACACCACGCTGTTGCCGCCGATGTGCACCGAGCGGGCAGGGTTGCGGGCGTGCTGGGTGAACGCGCTCGGGGCGGTTTTCAGGACCTCGCGCAGATGCCCGGGTTCGAAACGCACCCGCATGCCGTCCACCCTCGCGCCAGATCGGCGGAACATCGCCAGGCATTCGTCGTCGTCGCGGATGTCCAGGCCCACTTCGGCCAGGATGCGGTCGGCAGCCGCTTCGATCTTCTGCAGGTTGTCCTCGCCCAGGATGTCGTAGGTGGGGATGGCGCGGGTGATGTAGGCGGGTGCCTGGGGTTTGGCATTCGGGTCGCGCCGCTCGCGGCCGCCGCGCCGGCTGCGTTTGCTGTCAGTCTCGCTCATGGTGATGCATCCTCGCTCGGTGATGGGGTTCTACGACCCGCACCACATCCTAGCTGCAAATGGCCGCGAGACGGCCGGGGATCTCTCTGGCCACGAACTGCGATGCGTTCCCGTTTCTGCCGGATCGCACGAAAGCTATGGGCGGCATTGAGACAAGCCATCGCTGCAGCGCAGCAATCGACCTATGATTCCACCTGTTCAAAGAAAAATACTATCGACTTTGACATTTTCATAGATTTATGCACTCAACTCAGGAAGCCACCATGTCCCTCATCAATACCGAAATCAAGACCTTCTCCGCCACTGCCTTCCATAACGGCAAGTTCGTGCCTGTCACGCAGGACACGCTGAAGGGCAAATGGTCCGTCGTGTTCTTCTACCCCGCAGATTTCACCTTCGTGTGCCCGACCGAGCTCGGCGACGTGGCCGACCACTACGACACCTTCAAGGCGCTCGGCGTGGAGATCTACGGCGTGTCGACCGACACCCACTTCACCCACAAGGCCTGGCACGACACCTCGGACACGATCAAGAAGATC